>NZ_SJOR01000011.1:0-60469 GCF_012027715.1 Massilimicrobiota sp. SW1139
TTTACCTTTGCAAGTCTTTTTTTTACTTTTTTTCGTTTTTTTGTTTTTTGATGGTATTTTAGCTATTTTTCTACAAAAAAAGCCACTCCTAATCGGAATGAGCTTCCTATTTCAATCATAATAACAACTATAACTATTTCTTTTCTTGATAATGTACTGCTGCAGAAATTGCTGATATTAAAGTAGCTCGCAATTTCCCATCTTCTAATGCTTCAACACCACAAATTGTTGAACCACCAGGTGAACATACTTGATCTTTTAAAACTCCAGGGTGCAAATGTGTTTCCAATTGCATTTTAGCAGCGCCCATTAATGTCTGAGATGCCAATGTATAGGCCATTTCTCTTGGAACACCTTCTTTCACAGCACCATCCGCCAACGCCTCTATTATCATATAGACAAACGCTGGCCCACATCCACTCAATGTTCCAGCTGTTGACATTAAATGTGATGATACAACCTCTACCTGCCCAATGGCACTGAACATATTTTTAACAAATTCAAACTCTTGATCTTTTAATGAATGTTTCTCTTCAATTAATGACATTCCCTGCAAAACACGAACCGGTGTGTTTGGCATAACAAAAATATGACGTGTAGAATCATCTAAAAATGTCTGATATCTATCAAAATCATATCCCAATGCAATAGAAATGATCGCTTTATTTTCTAACTTTTGAATATACGGGTCTAATACAGACTCAACAACTTGAGGTTTTACCCCAACAAATATGAATTCGCTACATGCGATCAATTCATCAATGTCATGTGCCACATCAATGTGATAAGAACACATTTTTTCTGCTTTATTCTCATCAATATCATACGCTATTATTTCATTTGCATTCAAAAATTTTGCATTGATTATTCCTAAAGCAATAGCACTCGCCATATTTCCAAAACCAATAAAACCTATTTTTTTCATCTTGTACCTCCATATAAAGAAAAGCTAACAAATTGTTAGCTTATAATTTACGATTTCTTAAAAAAGCTGGCACATCATCGTCGTCATCGTCATCATCATACATTGATGGTTTCACAACAGATTCAAATGAAGATGTCTGTTTAACTGGTGCAGGTTCTTCTTCATCTTCAAATCCAGTTGCTATAACAGTTACAATAACTTGATCATCTAATTGTTCATTAATAGCAACACCTAAAACAGTATTGACATCATTACCTACCGCTTCTCTAATTGTTGCAAGAGCCGTATTTGCATCATATAAAGTAATATTTGTTCCACCAGTAACATTAACAATTGCATCTTTTGCACCTGCAATAGATACATCTAATAATGGTGATGAAATAGCACGCATAGCAGCTTCTTCTGCTTTATTTTCACCATCACTCATACCAATACCAATAAGAGCAGAACCTCTATCTTTCATAACTGATGAAACATCAGCAAAGTCAAGATTAATAAATGCCGGAATAGCAATCAAATCAGTAATTGTCTGTACCCCTTGTCTTAATACATTGTCTGCTTCTCTAAATGCTTCACCCATTGGTTTACGACCAATAGCTTCTAATAGACGATCATTAGAAACAACAATAATAGAATCCACATTTTCTCTTAATTCAGCCAAACCACTTTTAGCCTGTCTTAAAACTTTAGGTCCCTCAAATGTGAAAGGTGATGTGACAACACCAACTGTTAATGCACCTAATTCACGTGAAATTTTTGCAACCACAGGTGCGGCTCCAGTTCCAGTTCCACCACCCATACCAGCAGCAATGAAAACCATATTAGCACCTGATAAAGCTGACTTGATTTCTTCTTCAGTTTCTAAAGCAGCTTTACGTCCAACTTCTGGATTACCACCTGCTCCTAAACCATGTGTCAATTCTTTACCTAAAACAATTTTGTTTTCAATATCAATTCCTTTTAAAATCTGTGCATCAGTATTGGCAACATAAAAGTCAACACCTTTGACACCATCTTTAGCCATTCTTGCCACAGCATTGCAGCCTCCGCCACCAACACCAATGACTTTAATTTTTGCAACTTGAACAAAATCTAAATTCCCATCCATATTTCTATCCTCACTTTTATATTAATCTTCTTCACTAAATAAATTTTCAATGACTTTTGTCAATTTTCCTTTTTTCTTTGTATCCGAATTATAAGCAGTTTTTGTCTTTGTCAAACCTTTAAATCTAATACTCATTGTATTAGAAATATCTGGTAAAACAAGAGATGAATCCATTTGACCAAAAATCTTTAAACGGTCATTTAAATAATACATCATACCAAGACAAGAAACAAATGACATATCTCGTGCTCCTATCGTATCAGGACGATATGTTCTTACAGCACTATTCAACACTTGAGTTGCCACTTCATCAATAGCAGGCAACTCTCCACCGCCACCAACGATAACAGTTTCATAACTTCTTCCATCATTAATCACTTCGATTTTTGTTTTAATGATTTCCATAATTTCCTGAACACCATCAGTTAAGACCTGAGCCAGATCCTTTTGAGTAAAGTGTTTTTCTATATCATTTTGACTTGTCGTATGGATGACATCTTCATCACCAATATGAAGATCACATGTACCATATTTGACCTTATATAACTCAGCTTTATCCATTGGAATTTGCCATGATGTCGCAATCTTTCGCGTCAAATCATAACCACCAACATGGGCTTGAGCAATATATTTTAAATAACCATCCTCAAAAAAAGCAACAGTTGAGCTACGATATCCAATATCAATCAAAATAGCACCTTCTTGAAGATAAACAGCATCAAATGCCTCTTTAGCACACGCATAAGCATTAATTGTAATATCTAAAACTTCCACTCCGGCTTTTTCAACAGCATTAATATAACTATAAAGCAATTTTTTCTTTGTCGTTATCACTAACGATTCTACTTTTAATGATGCTGATTTTTCACCAATAGGAATATCTTTCATTGATTTCGTATCCAAATAAAACATTGCTGGAATGACTGAAATAACTTCTTCATCCTCTTTTAACGCAAAACGTTTAGAAAGTTTTAATGCACGTACAATGTCCTCACTTGTAATCTGATCCAAAGGAGAATTGACTTTTGTGATTCCATCACTTTGATAAATACAGGCATGAAAAGACGGTATACATAAAGCGACTTTTGAAATAGTTGCCCCTAAAGCCTTTGAAGCTTCATCCACCAATTGTTTGATTTCACTCACAACAACAGGCATATTTTCAATTTGTCCTTTACGAATTCCATGGCTTGTGATTTTCTTGGCAAAAAGTACATTTATATTTGCACTTACAACCTCACCAACAAGCATTTTTACCGTTGCACTTCCTATATCTAATACAGCATAGATATTCTTCATATACGATTCTCCTTCAAAAAATACTTCTTTATTATTGTACCATAATTTTTTTCATAAGAAAATATATAAATGACGAAAAAGAGAACTACAAATCAAAAAAATAATGCACCAACAGATGCATTATTCACAATCTTTCATATAAACATAGTTTCCCTCAAAACTAAAAACACATTTATCTTTATAAACTTCTTTATTTGCTTCATAATCGAATTTATTTAATTGTTCAACCATGTCTTCAATACGCAGATATAAAATCTTACCATCATCCATAATGAATTTCAAACGTGTTTCATCAGCTTTTTGAGGATCATATATAATATCACTCGTTTGACTTTTTATAATTTCTGGAATATCCACATATTCCTTTGCAAATTCTTTTAATAATTGTAAATCTTTAAACTTTGTTATTTGTGGTGTAGATTGCAATGATGCAATCAATTCTTTATCATCTGTTTCACTGACATTTCCCAATTCATCAATAACATATGTTTTTTTATCAATGACACAGTATGCGACTTTCTGAGCTTCTTCTACTTCTATTTGAACAGAACCTAGCAACGATTTTGTCACCTTTACCTTTTTAATGAAGGGCATTTTAGCTATCTCATCTTCTATTTTTCCAGTATTGACAAACAAAACGATATCTCCTTCATGAACCGAAATTGATTTTTCAATATCGTCCTTGGAAACTTCCTGTAACCCTGTTATATTAATATCATGTACACGAGATATATCACTTACAAAATAGCCAACAATCAGCAGCATTACAAAAAGAATCAACACCACTTTAATCTTACGCTTTAATTTACGTTTACGTTTATCTCTCCTCAGTCGTAACACTTGATTTTCATCATGTTCATTATAATAATATTGTTGCTGGGACATACATATCACCTACTCCCAATTAATCAATATAACCTCTTTTTCTAATTCCACACCAAAACGATTAAATACACTCTTTTCTACAAGTAAAATTAAATCTAAAATATCCTTAGCACTCGCATATCCATTATTCACAATAAAATTAGAATGTTTAGGTGAAACCTGAGCACCTCCAATTTCATAACCTCTCAGTTCACATTCATCAATATATTGCCATGCTGGTTTTTGTTCTGGATTTCTAAAAATACTTCCTGCACTTGCAAAATTCCATGGCTGTGTTGCCATACGTTTTTCTTTACGCTTATCAAGAACATGCATAATATCTTTAGGATCACGTGAATTCATTGTAAATGTTGCTTCAATTAAAATCCAATCTTTATGTTTTTGCAAAATAGACGTACGATAATCAAACTCCATCTGTTCTCGATTTAAAGTCACTAGTTCGCCCTTATCATTTAAAATAATTGCAGAAGTAAAAACATCACTAACACAATATTTATATGCACCGGCATTCATATACACGCCACCACCAATAGTTCCAGGAATACCTCCCATAAACTCAAAGCCTGATAGCCCTACTTTGGCAGCTTCATACGCTAAATAAATCATGCTCACACCTGCCTGAGCACGAATTTCAACACCATTGAAATGAACTTTATCTAAATTCTTTAATGAAAAAATAACACCTTCATATTCTTTATCTGAAAACAAAAGATCAGATCCTCTACCAATCACCATATGCTTAATTTGATGCTGACGACAATATTGAATCCCTCTTTTTAAAGCTTCAACATCTTGAATATAAACAAATAATCTGGCAGGTCCACCTACTTTAAATGTTGTATGTTTATATAAGGGTTCATTTTCTAAAATCTCACCTAACTGCAAATCTACTAAATCATAAAATATATTTTCAAAATCCATGCTTATTTCCTTTCTAATGTCTTTAAAATCTCCTGATAAATATCTTGACAAGCATGTGGTTTTCCTAATTGACATGCATGAGCCTTTAACGAATTTAATACTGATTGATTTTTTAATAAATATCTAATTTCACTAACAAATCGATCCGCTGTTAAATCTTTTTCCAAGATCATTCGCGCTGCTTTTGCATTCACAAGTTCTCGAGCATTATATTCCTGATGATTTGCTACAACATAAGGACTAGGAATAATCAAAGAAGCTGCCCCTAAAGCTGTAATTTCAGCAAGTGTTGTCGCTCCAGCACGTGAAACAATAATATCACAGCTCGAAATCAAACTAGGCATATCATCAATATAATTGACCAAGTGAATCGAGTCATTTAAATCACTTAATTCCTCTTTCATTTCATCATAATATTTTTTACCTGTAACATAAATAACATCATAATCGTCATATTGCATCTGTCGCAATGCTTCTTTCATCACACGATTCACTGATGATGAACCTAGACTTCCCATCACAATAACAACTGTCTGACGTTTGGCAGGAATGTGATAAAGATCATGAATATCTTTAAGTTCCTGATGCGTCACCACACTAGCACGTGGATTCCCTAATAAAACAGTCTTATTGCTTGGAAATTCATTATACGCTTTTTGATAACAACATACAATCTTATTCACTCTTTTTATTAAAACTTTATTTGTTAAACCAATAATAGAATTCTGTTCATGAATCATTGTAGGGATTTTCAACCGAGAAGCTGCCATAACAATAGAAGCACTTGGATAACCTCCAAATCCAATAACAATATCTGGTTGAAATTCTTTCAAGATTTGTTTTGATTCTTTTAATGATTTCATAAAAATAAAAGCATTTTTTAACTTTTGTAAAGGATTACCAACTAATCCTTTAACTGCCAATCCACGATACTGATATCCTAGTTCAGGAACAATTTGTGATTCTAAACGATCAGTTGTTCCAACAAATAAAAATTTAGCATTGGCATCTTGTGTTTTGATATACTCAACAAGGGCTAAAGCAGGATACAAATGTCCACCTGTTCCCCCTGCACTTACAATTATTTTCATTTCTCACCACTCCTAATTCACATTATAACATATCATGACAAGATTTCGAGATATTAATTAAAATTCCTATACTCATTAATGTTATAACTAAACTTGTACCACCATATGACATCAATGGTAAGGTCACACCCGTCACCGGAAATAATCCTACCACAACTCCCAGATTAATTAAAGTCTGAATACCAATCATCGAAATAATTCCTATCATCAAAAAGCTACCAAATAAATCAGGTACATTTTGACTCACCTTTAAAACCGTCTTAAATAGACTGGTATATAATCCAATCACAATAATTCCCCCTATAAAGCCAAATTCTTCTGCTATAATCGCAAAAATAAAATCTGTCTGAGGTTCTGGTAAATAAAAATGTTTTTGAATACTTTTATCAAATCCAGCGCCTAATAATCCTCCTGGTCCAATGGCATATAGAGCCTGTATAGCCTGAAAGCCACTGCCTAATGGATCCTGGAATGGATTTAAAAAAGACAATATACGCTCCATACGATAAGGAGCAGATAAAATCATAATCACAATTCCAATGACTCCCAGTATTCCTAATCCCACAAAATAACGAAAGGGAAATGGCGAAACAATCATCATCACAATGACGCTACATGCCATAACAACACCACTCCCAAAATCCGGCTGTAACATAATCAACAAAAAACCTAGTCCCATCATAAGTAAAACTGGCAGGCTATATCTGATTTTTTTCATATGATAGTAATGCTTTTCCATATAAACCGCACTAAAAATAATAATACCAATTTTAAACAACTCACTTGGCTGCAATGCAAAAACACCAAAATTAAACCAGCTGCGACTCCCACCTCTGACAACCCCTAAACCTGGTATTAAGACAAGAATTAATAAAAGAAAACAGATGATTAAAATAAACTTATAATATTTTTTGTAAAGATGATAATCAATACGTGAAGTCACAAACATGGCTATAAAACCTAAAACAGCAAAAATCATTTGTCTTTTGATGTAATACAAAGCATCATCATATTTATAAAGTGCCCAAATATGAGAAGAACTATAAACACTTATTAATCCTATAATGACAATGATGATTGTTAAAATCGTGATTTTTTTTGTTTTCATGGTGGCACCTCCATCATTTTACTATATGAAAAAAAGACAAAAAAAGAAGATACATCTTCGCATCTTCTTATCTATAGATTTTTCATTGTGTTGATAAATGGCATGTATATTTAATCATTGATACACCAGCATAAATAGCTACAATGATTTCTGTCAATACCATAGCTAACCATAAAGCATTAGGATTTATAAGTGGCAGGATTAAAATCAAGACTCCACTGATGACCAATCCTCTAGAAACTGAAACAATAAAAGCACTTCTTGGTTTTAATATAGCCTGAAAATAATATGTTGAAAAAATATTAAAAGGCAATAAAAGGAATGATAAACCATAACATCTTATAATCCAAGGAGCTATTTTCATAATTTCAGGTGTTGGCGTCATAAAAATACAAACAAATAGCATTGGCGCAAATAAAGACAATGCTGTCCATAAAAGGCTAAAAAACGCAACACTCATAAGTGCATATTTTAAAACTTCCTGAATACGTTGAGGTTGATGGGCACCAAAATTAACAGAAATAATAGGTTGCGCTGCCTGTCCCACACTATAAGCACAACATTGCACAAAAGTTGAAACATTCACAATAATACCATATACAGATAAAGCATTTGTTCCCAAATATTTCATAATCTGACGATTAAATAAGATTGTTAAAATTCCCATAGCCACATCAATAAAAAATGTTGAAAAACCAGTCACCGTTATTTGAGATAATCTGGCCATAAAATGTTTTGGTCTGACTAATTTTAAGGTATTGCTCTTTTTTAAAAAATGAGTGAGCATAACAAGTGTCGAAATGACTGCTCCAATAGCAGTCGCCAACCCTGCACCATAAATTCCCATATCAAACACAAATACAAAAACATAATCTCCAAAAATATTAAATATCCCACCAGAAAGGACACCCGCCGTTGCAAGAGCCGGATCATTGTCATTACGTAAATACGCTGCTAACATCTGATTAAACAAAAAGCATGGCACAACGAATTGAATCGGTTTGAGATAACTTAAACCAAGTGGAAGTAAATTTTTTTTAGCTCCAAAAAATGTTAATAACGGCTGATCAAAAACAACAATAACAAGCCATGATAGTAAAGCTAATAATATAGATCCTATCACTGAAACCGTAAAAACTTCCCCTGCTTCATCATCTTTTTGAGAGCCCTGTCCTTTAATTGTACTAAAAATAACTGCTCCACCTATTCCCATTAACAAGCCAAGACTATAAATAATATTCCATATTGGAGCAACCACCGCCAAAGCAGCTGTTCCATCAGGACCTTGATATTGTCCAACCATGGCCATATCTACAATTGAATAAATAGAAGTGACTAATGCACTTCCAAAAGCAGCAGCCAAATATTTAAAATAGATAGGTCTTATCTTTCCGTGAATAAAATCCATATAATCCTCCTTTTTTATAGAAATAAAAAACTGGATAAGAAACAGGCATTTCAGCCTGTAGCCTTATCCAGCTCACCATTTCTCATGAATGGCTCACCCTCCGAGCAAGCACTCACATTTTATCACATATTTTTCATACATCAAGTCATAGTCACAATGATTTTGACTTTTTTACAAACTCTTTCAACTATGAATTCCATTCATTAACAATCTGTTTAAAAACTCTCCCTCTTTCTTCATATCCACTAAATTCATCATATGAACTTGTTGAAGGGGATAATAATACAACATCTCCTTCATGAGATATTTGTTGAGCTTTTAAAACAGCATCTTTCATATGTTCAACAACAATTGTATTGTCTACATGCATTTCTCTGGCAAATCTTTCCTTTGCCTCCCCAAAACAAATAAGCGTTGAGATCTTTGAAGCATAAGATGACATCTCTGTTAAATCCAGACCTTTTTCATGACCACCCATTAATAATATAACCGGCTGTTTAAAAGCTTTTAAAGCAATAATCGCTGCATCTGTATTTGTCGCTTTAGAATCATTATAATATTTAACACCGTGATATTCTCTTACAAATTCTATACGGTGTTCTACTCCCTGAAAAGAAGCCAAAGTATCATGGATATCTGATAAAGACACATGACTTAATGCACAGGCAATAATGGCAATCATCATATTTTGAATATTATGATCACCTACTATTTTTATTTCATCCAAATCAATCACATGATTTCCTTTATAATAAATCGCTTGATTTTGAATCATACAGTCAGCTGGTTTGGTTAAAGAAAAAGTCACTCTTTGAGCCAAAACAGGATATTTTCTTAAATAACTCTGCAAGATTTCATCATCCAAATTTTCAATAAAATAATCTTGCTTATCTTGATTCATATAAATACGTGTTTTAGAAGCATAATATTCATCCAGTGAAGCCATATAATCCAAATGATCTGGAGTCAGATTTATAATTGTAGAAATATGTGGATGAAACTTTTCAATATCTAATAATTGAAAATTAGACATTTCTAAAACCACATCATACCCATCATGATGAAGCAAATCATTGTCTAGAACACAAGAGGAATAAGGTATACCCACATTACCTGCCAAACAAGACAAATGATGGGCATGTTTTAAAATCTCATCAATTAATGTCACTGTTGTTGTTTTCCCATTTGTTCCTGTAATAGCAATATAATTTTGCATTTTAGCAACTTGATAAGCCAGTTCAATTTCAGTATAAACTGGAATTCCTCTTTCTTTCAACCTTAAAACAAATGGTTTATGATAATTAATTCCTGGATTTTTCACAACAAAATCAAAATCTCTTTCAAACAGTTCTTGTGGATGTCCTCCTGTAATCATCTCGATACCACGATGCACATATTCATCATAACAAGCAATCTTTTCACGACTAGCATATTCATTCACTGTGATAGTTGCATGTAATGCAGTCAATAATTCGACTGCTGCTTGACCACTTTTAGCCAATCCTAAAACTAAAACTTTTTTCCCGTTCAACATATTACATAACTCCTAAAACAATCCCAATAATTCCACAAATAAAACCTAAAAACCAAAATGAAATAACAACTTGTTGTTCACTCCATCCAAGCATTTCAAAATGATGGTGAATGGGTGCCATCTTAAACACACGTTTGCCTCTTGTTTTGAAAGATACAACCTGAATAATCACTGATAAAGTTTCAATCAAGAAAACACCACCAATTAAAATAAACAGAAGTTCCTGACGTGTTAATACAGCCAAAGCCGCTAAAAATCCACCTAAAGCTAATGAACCAGTATCTCCCATAAAAATACGTGCAGGATGATAATTAAAACACATAAATCCTAGTAATGTTCCCACCACTGCCATAGCATAGATGGCAATGTCATAATCTTTATTCATAATCGCAAAAATAACAAAAACAGAAATCGCAATCATCGAAAGTCCTGTTGCTAGACCATCTAATCCATCTGTTAAATTCACCGCATTGCTGCCTGCTGTAAACATAAAATATACCAAAATAGGATATAACCATCCAATATCAATTTCTATATGTAATAAAGGGATAGAAATTGCAGTATCAAATCCAGGTATAAAAAACTTAGCTAAAATATAAAAAGCAATGGCCACAACTGATTGTAATGTATATTTATATAAAGGTTTCAATCCATCATTTGTCTTTCTGACAACAATTAAATAATCATCAATAAATCCAACCAATCCAAAACCTACAAAAGAAAAAGTTAAAAGATGTATATAAGGATTATTTAACGAAGTGAAATTCAAAATATAAACCACAACTACAGCACATAAGATAAAGACAATTCCACCCATTGTTGGTGTACCACCTTTTGCTTTATGCGACTGTAAACCTTCTTCTCTTTCTACCTGTCCAAATTTTAATTTTTTTAAATATTGAATCGCTTTTGGCATAACAGCCAACACCAAAATAAATC
The DNA here is from genome assembly GCF_012027715.1 of Massilimicrobiota sp. SW1139. NCBI lineage: Bacteria > Bacillati > Bacillota > Erysipelotrichia > Erysipelotrichales > Erysipelotrichaceae > Massiliimicrobium > Massilimicrobiota sp. SW1139. The sequence continues at coordinate 11,219 of NZ_SJOR01000011.1, forward strand.
CCACTAAAAAGTTCAAAACAATTCTTAAAAAGACCATATTAAACATAATAAGACTCCTTTACCACTTTTATCTTTTTTACAATATATCATATTTTCCACACAATAACAACAATCAAAAAAGTCCTCTCTATTTATAATTATCAATATTTATCGACATAATATTTTTTTATTATTTTCTTTATCTTCAAACCATTTTCTATATAATGTTGACTAGGAGTGAGAGAAAATGAAAAAAGCATTTAGTAATGAATTATATGTAGAACTACAATCTAAACACATTCAAGAAAGAATTGCTCAATTCGACAATAAATTATATCTAGAATTTGGGGGAAAACTTTTCGATGATACACATGCTTCTCGTGTTTTACCTGGTTTTGAACCCGACAGCAAGTTAAAGATGTTATTAACTTTAAAAGATAAAGTAGAAGTGATTATCGCTGTTTGTGCTAAAGACTTAGAAAGACATAAAATGCGAAGAGATTTAGGTATTTCATATGATGATGAAGTTATTCGATTAATTAATGAATATGAAAACGTTGGATTATATGTAGGAAGTGTCACAATTACACAGTACCAGCATCAAAATTCTGCCGATACTTTTAAAACAAAGCTAGAAAAACGTGGCATTAAAGTTTTTATGCAATATCCTATCGAAAATTATCCTCATAATGTTGATCATATTATTTCACCAGAAGGATTTGGTAAAAATGATTATATTATCACGACAAAGCCATTAGTTGTTGTGACTGCTCCAGGTCCTGGTTCAGGAAAAATGGCAACATGTCTATCTCAGCTTTATCATGAACATCTTCATGGCATTCGTGCTGGATATGCAAAATTTGAAACTTTCCCAATCTGGAACTTACCATTAAAACATCCTGTTAACCTTGCTTACGAAGCAGCAACCATTGATTTGAATGATGTCAATATGATTGATCCTTTCCATCTTGAAAAATATGGAGAAACAACTGTCAACTATAATCGTGATATTGAAATTTTCCCTGTATTAAATACAATGTTTAAGAAAATTTTTGGAGAATCACCATACGCTTCTCCTACTGACATGGGAGTCAACATGGCTGGTTATGCAATTATTGATAATGAAGCGGCTAAAGATGCCAGCTGTCGTGAAATTGTACGTCGTTATTATCATGCGCAAGTTGATTATTTAATGGGTAAAATCAATGATCAGTCTTTAGAAAAAATGCAGATGTTATTATCTCAGGCAGGTGTCGATGCGAAAAACCGTAAATGTGCCATTGTGGCCAGAGAAGTTGCAAAGACACGTCAAGGTCCTGTCTGCGCAATAGAATTAAATGACGGTCATTTAATCAGTGGGAAAACATCATCATTATTACGTGCTTCCAGTGCAGCTATGTTAAATGCATTAAAATATTTAGCTAGTATTGAACAAGATATTGAATTAATTTCACCAACTATGCTGCATTCTATTCTATCTTTAAAAAATGACTATTTAAATATGAAAACACCATTATTGGATATTGATGAAGTCCTTTTAACACTCACCATTGCTTCAGCTCAAGACCAGAATGCTAAAAAATGTCTAGAAGCTCTTCCTTTATTAAAGGACTGTGAAATTCATTCAACTGTCATTTTAAGTAATAAAGATACAGAAACATTAAGAAAACTCAAAATGAACTTAACTTGTGATCCTAAGCATGCCAGTGCTTAGGATTTTTTTATAGAAAAAGAACCTATTTTTTTAGGTTCATTTGCATCATTTGCTGATATTCATTAGCTACACTTTGATAAAGTCTGGCAAATGTATAATCAACATTATATTGTGTTAAAATAGCTTTATAAGGAATATGTGGTATTCCTTTCATTCTAAACAATTGTAATAATAAATCTAATTGTTCATCTTTATTTAAAGCAAAGAAAACAAAAGGTTGATCCATAGATGAAGAAGGTAACATCTGTTCCTGATATGTATAACCATCCATGTTTAATAAATAACCCATTTTCTGATATAGATGCTGTATAGAAATATCTCTTACATCAATATCTAATTCATTTGCTATTTCTTTTATCTTTCCTTTGATATCATCACTTAAACGATATATTAAAATTGTATCTTTCATAATAATCCTTTCTTATTGTTCCAAATCGCCTAATTCTGTTTCAATTTTTTCATTAGCCATCAACTGATCAATGTAATCACTAGCCTGTGTAATAGACAACTCATTAGGAATAATGACAGATGCATTCATTCCCACTGAATAACATGGCATAGAAGCACTATCACCTATAATCTGATAAGACTGAATATCCCAATTTGGCATTTGAGATAACTGCATTTGAACAAGCGCATTCATTTCGTCACTTGGCATATTGGTTTCAATACTTTGACTGATTGTATCCAAAACTTGTGAAAAAGATGTTAATATTGCTGGTGAGCAAACTTTTTTTACAATAGCCGAAATCATGCGTTGCTGGTTTCTTCCTCTTGCAAAATCTCCATCAACAAATGATTTTCTTTCTCTTACAAAAGCCAATGCCTCCTTGGCATTCAGATGATTTTCTCCTTCTTGAATCTGATAGCCACCAATCTTGGTTGTAAATTCCTCTGGAGAATGAACTGTCACACCACCCAATGCATCTACAATATCCATAAATGATGTAAAATTCATACGCACATAATAATTAATATCCTGATCAACCATATCTGTTAAAGTATCAATACTTTCCTGTAATCCATACATTCCTGTATGCGTAAATTTATCATATTCACCATTTCGATGTAATGGATAATAAATATCACGGGGAATACTAATCAATAATATTTGCTTGGTTGTAGGATTAATACCTACCAACATATTCACATCACTACGTGATACAGCCGTTAAATCTCCATATTCATCATTACCACTAATATAAACCAAAAATGGTTTTTCAGTCACATCAACACTTTTCGCATTCACCGCAGCTTCATCACGTTTAACCTGAAAAATAACACGTGTATCATCAGAAAAACTTTCTTTTTCCTGCTCAACCAAGCTTCTAAAAGCTTCATCTAAAATAATAGCGTCAACATCTTTCTGATATAATTTGGTAACCAGCTGATGAAAATCAGATGAATCATCTAAAGAAATCTGTCCCACTTCTTTTTCTATTTGCGATACCGTATAATCCATTGTTGATTCATCCACATAAGAAACATGTGAAAGTAAATGTTCAGGTAGCTGATATTCATTCTTAATTGGTGAGTCTTTTAAAACAATAACAGAAATAGCACGTGTCTGAAACTGTTCATCACCAAGCAAATCAACGACTTGCCCTGTTCTATAAACATAAAATGAAGCAACAACCATCAAACAACTTAAAACAAGGCTCAAAAACTGCGTCAATAAAGAACGTTTACTTCCCTGTTTTTTATAGAAAATCAAGAAATATTCTCCCACCATCAAAGCAATGAGAATAATTCCAACTATCATCATATATTTCATTGGTATAAAACGAATAAAATACATCGTTGATAGTAAAACTATAGACATCAAAAATTGAATACTATATACAATACGACGTATATATTTATTATCTATTTTTTTCATTATGACACATCCTTTTCGATAGGGTATCATATTTCGACATTTTTATCAACGCATTCTACCATTATAGTTTGCATTTTCCTAAAAAATCATGTAAAATATTTGCCAATATCAACAGAAAGGGTGATTTCATGAACGTTAATACAATACTTCATTATGTTGACTTACGTGGTGATCTTTTAGCCAGTCAATTTCCCTATAATGAAATTGATGCCCTGATATTTAGTGAGCTGGCTTATGTTTATCTTGATGATATTTTCAATGACACAAAACCCATCACTTTACAACAAGCCTTTCAAAAATATCAACAAAGAAACGCCACATTGACACCTGAAAATTTAAAAAAGATTCTTGTCCCTAGTCATGAACTTTTTGAAAAAATGGCACACAGTCCTCGTTATCAAAACATTCAAATTTTAAACTATGTCAATGATGTCAATAAAGAACTGATCAAACAGTTTGCAGCATTGGCTTTATTATTAGAAGATGGTCGCATTGTGATAGCCTATCGTGGTACCGATGATTCACTGATTGGCTGGCATGAAGATTTTTTAATGCTTTGTGAAAAAGTTGTACCTGCTCAAGAATCATCTGTACATTTTCTAGAAGAGATTGCCTCACAGAATATCACTTCTTCATTGATGCATGACTTAAAAAATAAATTCCTAGCACCTTCTATATGGCAACGTTTAAAAAAACATTTTCAATACCGTCAGCATCGTCCATTATGGTTAGTAGGACATTCTAAGGGTGGCAATTTAGCTATCTTTGCTGGATGTTTTTGTCATCAGCATGTTCAAGATCGTATTATTCAAATTGATAATTTTGATGGCCCTGGTTTTCAAGATGAAATCATTCAATCAAAGGCTTACCAAAACATGCTTCCCCGCATTCATAGCTATATTCCTCACTATTCATTTTTTGGTATTGTTTTAGGTCATGAAGAAAACTATACTGTTGTCAAAAGTCAGGAAACAGGCATGATGCAACATAATGCTTATTCATGGCAAATCAATGCCCATCATTTTGAATGTGATGAACTGTCATATGAAAGTGTTCAATTTGCTATTAAAGTTATCCTTTTCTTAGAAAAATTAAGTTATGAAGAAAAACATCAGTTTGTGGAAGCGATGTTTTCATTATTTGACAATTTAAATTTATATAATTTTTCTGATTTATCACACATTTCCTATAAACATATCATGAATGGAATTAAAGAAATCACTTTATTAAAACCCAAAACACGTAATATGCTTTTAGAAGTTTTACATATGTTATGGCTAGAAGCCAAAAAGATCAAAAGAGGGCATTGACAAAATCATTTGTCTGCCCCTTTTTTATAAATCATCTTCAATTGCACTCGATTTGGCATATGCTGTTGATTTTGCCTCAAAAAAATCTGTTTTAATTTGATTAGCCTGACTATAAAGATTTACCCACTGCATTGCTTCTGGTTCATCCTGATAACCTTCAAAAAGCGGTTCAAACCCTAGTGAAGTCGCACGTAAATTACCCAAATAATGAATGTAATCACTGACCATAGTCATGGTTAACCCTTCAATGCGATCACCTATCACATATTGTGCCCAGGCTATTTCCTCCTCAACACCACGTTTTAACATTTGACGATAAACAGCTATTTTTTCATCATCAAAGAGTTGTGGTTCTTCTTTTTGTAATTCTAAAATCATATTCCTGAATAACCATAAATGTGTATTTTCATCACGGTTAATATAACGTATTTCCTGTGCTGAACCAGACATTTTTCCCATTCTTCCTAAATTATAAAAGAACATAAAACCACTATAAAAATAAATACCTTCTAAAATATAATTTGCCATGATTGTCTTCATTAAATGAAATGCATCTTTATGCTGTAGAAAATCATTATATTGTTCACCAATAAATTGATTACGTTTTAATAAATGTTCATCATATTTCCATTGATATAAAATTTCATCACGTTTATCTGGTGAACAAATTGTATCTAACATATAACTATAACTTTGTGAATGTACAGCTTCCTGAAATGCCTGAATTGTTAAACATAAATTAATCTCATTGGCTGTAATATATTCTCCAATGTGTGGTAAATTCGCTGTTTGTAAAGAATCCAAAAACACAAGAAACGATAGAATTTTATCATAAGCCTGTCTTTCCTCATCTTTCAACAAACGATAATCTTTGACATCTTGAGTTAAATTGATTTCTTCAGGTATCCAAAAATTATTCATTGCCTGACGATACCAGTCATGTACCCATTGATACTTCATATGATTAAAATCATTCAGATTCGTCGTATTTCCATTAATCATACGACGTTTTCTTACATCAATATCGCCTTGTGCATTAAATAATGCCTTTGCTTTTAATTCCATAATTCCTCCCTCTATGCACTGCATGATTCACATTCTTCAATTTCTAACGATTGACTTCTTACATAGTAAATCGTCTTAACATTATTTTCATATGCTAAAATATATAAATTTAAAAGTTTTCTAAATGTAAATTCCTGTGTCATATAAATATTTAATGACTGCGACTGATCAATATGACGTTGTCGAATACCAGCAGCTTTGATCAGCCATTCTTGATTCATATAATGTGCATTTTTATATAACCAGAATGTTTTTGGATTTAAATCTGGTGCCACTCTTCGCATCATACTTCCTTTTTTCTCTTCAATAAAGAATTTTTTCATGATTGGATCAATAGAAGCTGTTGTTCCAGCAATAATAGATGTAGAAGAAGTGGGTGCAATAGCCATTAAATAACCATTACGTAAACCATAACGATGAATCATGTTTTCTAATTGTTGCCATTCTTTAGATTGATAATGACGTTTTTGAAAATACATACCGGTATCATAATCACTACCCTCAAAACCGTGATAACGACCTTTTTCTTTAGCCAATAAACATGATGCTTCTAGTGTATAGTAATTTATTTTTTCATATAACTGATCCACAAATTCTAAATGCTGTTCACTTTCAAAAGGAATGCCCTTTTGGCATAACATATGATGATAACCACTTGTTCCTAAACCAATGGCACGATATTTCTGATTCGTTATTTGAGCAAATGGTAATGGGTAATCATTCAAATCAATAACATTATCTAAAGCTCTCACAACAACATGAATAATATGTCTTAACTCTGCTTCATCATCAACATTTATTTTTCCTAATGTTAAGGATGCAAGATTACACACTACAAAATCTCCTGGTTTTGTTTTTTCAACAACGACCTCTTCCCCATCAACATGCATAACTTCCTTATCTAAAAAAGTCATAGCACTCATGTTTTGTGCAATTTCACTGCATAAATTACTACAATAAATCATACCTTGATGATGATTAGGATTCATTTCATTGACACGATCGCGATTAAAGGCAAAAGGTGTTCCTGTTTCTACCAGCGATTTAATAATCAATCTGACAACTTCTTTGACACTCATAACTCTTTTAGAAATACGTTCATCCTGGATACAGTCTAAGTAACGCTCCTGCCATTCTTGACCATAATAATCTTCTAAATGATAACCCTTGATCTGATAAATTTCATGAGGACACATCATATACCATGGGGCATCTATATCATCTCTGGCCAATTGCCAAAATAAGTCTGGATAGCAGACAGCTGGAAAAATATCATGCGCCTTCATACGATCATCTCCATTATTTGTACGAATCTGCAAAAACTCAGGCAGATCTTTATGCCAGACGTCTAAATAAACAGCTGCTGCTCCCTGTCTGACACCTAACTGATCAACAGCAATCGCCGTATCATTAACCAGTTTCAGCCAGCGAATCACACCACCAGCTGCACCTTTATAGCCACGAATATCACTGCCATTCGCTCTGACTTTTCCAAAATAGAGTCCCATACCTCCACCATGTTTAGAAACTTGAGCAAAATGATCTAAACTTTTATAAATACCATCCAATGAATCATCAACAACATCAATAAAACATGAACTCATTTGATGGAATGGTTTTCTGGCATTAGCCATTGTTGGTGTTGCCATTGTCACTTTAAGTGTACTTAAAATATCATAAAATTGTTTTGCCCAATAAACACGATCATTTTCTAGCATCGCTAAATGCATCGCAATCCCCATAAACATTTCCTGTGGTGTTTCTAAAACATGATGATCATGATCTTGAATCAAATAACGTTTATATAACATATCTAAACCACTATAATTCAATAATTCATTACGTTGATCTTGAATGTATTGTGACAATTCTTCAATTTCATCAGATTGATAATGTTCTAAAATATAATTTCCATAATATCCTTCTTGTGTTAAATATTGAATTTTTTGATAAAAAGTTGAAATTCCCAGCATTTCATTGCGACATTGAACCTGACAAATGATATCATATACCAAAAAACGACCTGCAATCATTTCCCAGAAAGGTTCCTCAACACTTGTCAGTTCATCACTTGCCTGAATCAAACTAATCAAGGCTTCATGAGAAGTCATACCATTTTTATAAAATGTACTCCACTTTTCATAAAGACGCTGTAAATGCTCTCTCCCTATCGCAAAATCCTGATTCATTTTATAAAAAACATCTTTTAATTTTTGATGACCTATTTTATCTAAAAATAGTGTGATCATATCTTCATTCATATCCATTTTTTTCACATCCTTGAAGGCATTGTATCACAGCATAAAAACATTTGACCACTTATATGCCTATAAAAATTCTCATATCATTTCATTGGTAATTTAAAAATTATTATGTTATGATAATGACCTATTGGAGGTAAATATGTTACATATACTTGAACATTCTTTAGAAGATTTAATACCTATGCTTCCATTTTTATTTCTAACTTATCTATTAATGGAATATATTGAACATAGAAATAATCAGAAGTTTGAAAACCTTTTGGCACGTACACAAAAATTAGGACCACTGATTGGCAGTCTTTTAGGAATCATCCCTCAATGTGGATTTTCTGTCATTGCCAGTGGATTATATATGAATCAAAGTATCAGTTTAGGAACTTTGTTAGCTGTGTTTATTGCTACAAGTGATGATGCTATTCCTATTTTAATTGCCCAACCAAAACAGGCACAGACATTATTTGTGATTATTGGTTTAAAAATCATTGTGGCAATTGTTGTTGGTTATCTGGTGGATGGATTAATTCAATCTCATCGTCTTTCTAACAATCATAGCTTACATGATATACATGAACACTGTAAAGAAGAAGAACATGGACATGGTATTATTTATTTAGCTTTATTACACACTTTCAAAATCTTTGTTTTTGTCTTTATTGTTAATTTTGCATTAACATGGCTGATTGAAGAAATTGGTGCAGATACATTGAACTATATTTTAGTTCATGGTTCTATTTTTCAACCTGTTATCGCTGCTCTTACTGGCTTTATTCCTAACTGTGCTGCAAGTGTCATCTTATCACAGCTCTATCTTGATCAGGTCTTAAGCTTTGGCTCTTTATTTGCAGGACTTATGACGAGTACAGGACTTGGTTTACTTGTCTTGTTACGTATGTATGATAATAAAAAAGACATTTTAAGAATTGTTCTTATCATGTTTGTAAGTGCAACGATTATAGGCATTTTTCTACAATTATTTTAAAACCGTAGGCTTTCGTCTACGGTTCTTTATTTATGATAATCTTTGACATCTTCTAATAAAAACTCATGGTTTTGAGGCTGTTTTCTTTGAAATTCATGAAAATGTTCTTCCGTTACAGCTTTCACTTCTAAAGCCAGTTCTCGTGACGACATACGACGTGCTCCTCGTCCAATGACAATGGACTGCTCCAAAGCATCAGAAGTTGCAACAACAACACGATAATCACTTGCTAATTGATGGGTCACACGTTCAATATACATATCTGCAGTCTGAGCTTCTTTGGTATAAACAACATAAACATTATGATGCTTTTCTTGACTCCCTAGATTCTGTTTCACCTTATAAGCATCAAAAACAATAATCATAAGGCATTGTTTATACCCCTGATAATTACTGAGTATATCAATCAGTCGATCACGTGCAACACCTAAGTTTGTGCTTGCCAAATCTTTGAGTTCTGGCCACGAATGAATAACATTATATCCATCAACCAAAAGGCATTCAGGTTTCATTTTAACACTCATAGATGTTTCTTGAGGCTGATGCTGACGATAATAATCATCAGCTAAACGACGTTTGATAGGTCCATATGTTCTTTGAAAGATAGCATCCAATTCTTCATCTTCATTTTGATATTGTGGTGCATCATGATATGTATGATGCGTATTTTTATTTTTTGTATATTGATAAGGAATATGCATATATTGCTCAACTTCATCCCATGCCACATAAAAACCTGCTCCATGTTGACAAAAGACTGAACCTGTTGGATGAGCCTGATCTGTTTCACTATCATATCCTTTTTGTTTTATAATGTCTTCTTGATTATGACAAGGAAAATATCCTTTCATATGACAGATCATACGTCCCTTGCCTTTTGTTAAAGCAATCACTTCTTGCTGATAATCTTGTAAACAGGCCACTGGTCCTTCACCATATAAATCAATACTATCAATCTGTTCTTCAATTCTCACTTTGGTGTGTCTTTTTTCCATATCATACAAAACACGACTCAACGCATCTTTAGGTATATGAATATGAATATCATAATATGGTTCCAATAAAATAGATTTTCCTCTTTTTAACCCATGACGAATCGCACGATATGTAGCTTCTCTTAAATCACCACCCTCGGTATGTTTTTGATGAACTTTCCCTGCTATTAAACTGATTTTTATGTCAGTTATAGAAGCTCCTGTTAAAACACCTGGATGTTCTATTTCTTGGCAATGTGTCATAATCAAACGCTGATACTGTAATGGCAGTTGGTCTGTTGTACATTGACTTTCATAAACCAGACCACTCCCTTGAGCAAGTGGTTCCAATAAGACATGGACTTCTCCATAATGACGCAATGGTTCAAAATGTCCAACGCCCTCCACTGGTTCACTAAGTGTTTCTTTATACAAGATTTCACCATGATCAAAACTGACTTCCTCATGAAATCTTTCACGAATGATATTTTGTAAAACTTCAATTTGAATTTCACCCATCAATTGAACATAGATATCCTGTGTCTGTGACATATATGTTACATGTAATGTTGGGTCTTCTTGAGCTAAAGTCTGTAAATTCTTTAACATTTGGTGCTGATCACAATGAGGAGATAAAACAACACGATAAGTCATGTAAGGCATCATCACGGGTTGTGTGAATGTCTGATTTGTAAGTGTCATTCCTGGAAGAAAACTTTTTAAACCTTTTAAAGCAACCACATCTCCTGCCTTTGCTTCTTGCAGCAACGTATATTTTGGTCCCTCATATAAACGAATCTGATCAATTTTTTCATCATGAATCTTTTCTTTCACTTGCAATGTTCCACCAGTTATTTTTATATGTGTTAAACGATTGCCTTGTTCATCATGACTCACTTTGTAAACAAAGCCATCCAATGAATCCTTATATGTTGGTTCTATGGTATAGGTATCTAGTAAATCTAAAAAAGCGCTGACCCCTTCATTTTTTAAAGCTGAGCCAAAGAACACTGGAAAAATTTGTCTTTTCATAATACATTCTTGAATATGTCCCAAATCAATCACTTGATGGTCCATATATTCTTCCAACAATGTTTCATTAACAAGAGCCAGATTTTCATAAAGCTGTGTTACTGGCATCGAGAAATCTAAACAGTTTTCATGATATTTTTCTGTCAATTCTTGAAATAAGTATTCACGAGAATAAGTTGTCTGATCCATCTTATTCATAAAAATAAAAGTGGGAATATGATAATGTTCTAATAAATGCCAAATTGTTTCACTATGTGACTGTATACCATCCATTCCATTGACCACAATAATCGCATAATCTAGAATGTGTAAAGTTCTTTCCATTTCAGCTGAAAAATCAACATGGCCTGGTGTATCTATCAAAACAAACTGTGTATCTTTCCATGGAAACATCGCCTGTTTAGAAAAAATAGTAATGCCACGATGACGTTCCTGCATATCATAATCTAAAAATGTATCTTGATGATCTACACGTCCCAATTGTCGTATCTGTCCTGAAAGATAAAGCATACTTTCAGACAACGTTGTTTTTCCTGCATCAACATGTGCCAATATGCCAATCACAATTTTTTTCATATCATTGAACCTCCCAACCTTGAAGAATTATTATACACTATTTTTTTATGAAATACATCTTTTCATCTACCAAAAATATGTTAAAATATCCTAGAAAGAAGGGATATTATGTTTTTTAGACTTCATGTTATTATTTCAAGTGAAAATGAAAAAGATGAAAAACTGATTAAAGATTTACTTTACCAAATAAGACCAACATTGTCTATTTCACCTGCCAGAGAATATGCTGGTCTTAAAGATCATAGTGAATTTTATGCAACAGACGATATCACACCAGATCAAGTTCAACCCTTATTAGATCAATTGAATAATGATTGGGATGGTACACAGGATGATTGTATCTGTTATGGATTTAACACAAAGATGTTTCATGAACTGATTTATTATTTAGGATTTACTTTATTTGAATAAAAAGTTTTAGGTACTTTTTTAATGACCTAAAACTTTTTTATATTTATAAAAGAATGTCTCCATTACTTTCAATAATCTCTTTATAGCGATAATAAGAATTTTTGATATGACGTTCTAGAGTGCCATGACCATCATTAAAACGATCAACATAAACAAAACCATAACGTTTTTTCATTTCACCAGTACCCGCTGATACAACATCAATAGGTCCCCAATAAAGATATCCCATCACTTCTACACCATCAAGGATTGCTTCATGTACATATTTTAAATGATCTTCAACATATTTCATTCTAAAAGCATCATCAATATGTCCATTTTCATCAAGATTTTCATCTAAACCAATACCATTTTCAACAATAAATAATGGCAAATGATAACGATCATATAAAACATTTAATACATAACGAATACCTTGAGGATCAATTGGCCAAGACCAAGGCTTTGGTGAACATCCTTCAAGATATGGATTCTCTTTTCCAGTCAATCCGCCAGTATCCCCATGAACATCACTTTCTTTATCGTAAGTTGAAGAACGATAATAACTAAAAGAGAAAAATTCAACTGTATTTTCTTTCATTAATTGAAGTTCCTGATGATCCATCACTGGTTCAAAATGATGTTCATTCCAGACACGTTTAACATAACCTGGAATCTCACCAAAACAGAAAGCATCTCCAAAATAGAAATTAGACATTCTTACAGTATCAAATGCACCCCATACATTATCAGGATCACAGTTATATGGATAAGTTGCTACTGATGAACATGTTAACATGCATCCTACTTTGGCTTGTGGATCCACTTCATGACAAAGTTTCACTGTCCAGGCATTGGCTACACATAAATGATAATAAGCCTGCCATTTATCTTCAAATGTTGTTGATCCAATTGGATCTTCAGGATTTTCTGGATTTAATGTCAAAACGCCTCCTGCAACTAAAGGATTACGCATCATATTATTCACTTCATTAAAAGTCAACCAATATTTCACTTTCCCTTTATAACGCTCAAAGACAGTTGTCACATAACGCTTCCAAAAATCAATCAAACGATGATCACGCCATCCTCCATATTCTGTAATAAGATGTAATGGTGTTTCATAATGACTTAATGTAATAACTGGTTCCATATGCAACTCTAACATCTTATCAATTAAGCGATCATAAAATGCCAAACCTTTTTCATTAGGCTCTTCTTCATCGCCATTAGGGAAAATTCTACCCCAGGCAATAGAAGTTCTAAAACAATTAAATCCCATTCCAGCCATTAACTCTAAATCTTCTTCATAACGATGATAAAAATCAATAGCCTCATGACTTAAATAAACCTTATTGGGATCTAGACACATTTCATATTTTTGCTTATCTTGATTCCATTTCAACCCAGGATCTTTAGATCCAATACCAACCATGACATCAGTCACATTAGGAGCCTTTCCATCTTCTAGCCATGCTCCTTCACATTGGTTTGCAGCAACTGCTCCTCCCCATAAAAAATTTTTAGGAAAACTCATTTTATATACCTCCTCTATAAAAAATATTTTACACCTTTTTCAATTGACGATAATCATAATTTCATAAAAAGAAAATACCGAAATTAATCGGTATTACATAGAAAGAATTTCTACTCCTGTATCCGTCACTAAAAGTGTATGTTCCCATTGGGCTGATAATGAGCCATCATCTGTATAAGCTGTCCAATCATTAGAGCCAATATGAATAAAGCGCTCTCCTGCATTAATCATCGGTTCAATTGTTATCACCATACCTGGCACAAGCACAGTTGTAGGACAATGTGGATCAAAATGAAGTACATAAGGATCTTCATGCATAGATAAACCGACACCATGTCCACAAAACTCTCTGACAACACTATATCCATATTGATGTGCATGCGTTTCAATAGCTCTACCAATATCACTAATGGTACTTTTGAATGGTTGAATAGATTCTATCCCCTTATATAAGCATTCACGTGTAACTGCAACCAGCTGTTTAGCTTCATCACTGACATTGCCGATCATGAACATACGTGAGGCATCAGCATAATATCCTTTATAACATGTCGTTGCGTCAACATTAATAATATCTCCATCCTTTAATATCACATCATCACTAGGAATCCCATGACAGACTTCATCATTAACAGATGTACAAATACTTTTAGGATAGCCTTCATAATGAAGATCAGCTGAAGAAGCATCATGACTATTTAAATATTCAACAGTCATATCATCTATCTGCTGAGTTGTCATCCCTGCACAAATATGTTCTTCAATATAATCTAATAACCCATTATTCACAATGGCAGCCTGTCTGATTCCTTCTATTTGCTTATCATTTTTAATCATTGCACGTTTTGGAATAACATATCCCTGTTTTTTTAAATATTGCAGTCTTCCATCAAATTTTTCATGACATTTTTTATATTTTTTATGACTCCCACACCAACATTCATCATTTCCAAATCTTTTCATATCATTTCCTTCTTTCAAGTTAAATATCGCTAACTATAAGTTTAAACCTCTTTTCTCTTATTGTAAATACAATCAAATAAAAAAATAAAAAATCAGAACAAATCTGATTTTTTATGTGTTGTCTTTGTGTGTTAAGAGATTGGTTTTGACAACATGAGATAGTGAGAATTATTCGAAATAAGGTATACCTTTATTTCAACTATTGCATAAACAGAACTGACACTAAGATGACTTACGCAATAGCCACTATCATTCTAACAAAAATAACATATATAAAAATCATTTCGATATGAAATTTATATTAATTTTATGTAAAATATAAATAAAAAAGTCCACAATAACATGCAGACTTTTATTTCCTACTGGTCTCCCCGCACGGGATCGAACCGTGGACCCTCTGATTAAGAGTCAGATGCTCTGCCAGCTGAGCTACGGAGAGATGATTAACGAATATATAATACACTAAACTTTAAGAAAAATCAAGATATTTAAATGGAATATTTACATAATATTTGATATAATGTTAAGCATAAAGGTGGTGATATGATGTATAAACAATCTATTCAAAATATTCAGCTTGCTATTCTTCCATTAGATGGAACTGTTTTTAACTTAAATAGATATAGATACAACTATACACATCATTTCTGCGAGAGCCATCATCTTAGCTATTCTCTAGATGATTTTTATCATCATCTTTCTAACATGTATGATATGTACAAAGACTGTCCTATCCAAACAATCATGAGTGAAGGACTTTTTAATGCAAAAATTGAAAGAGAAATGATGCAATATTTGACATATAAAGGTTTAAAACCAAAAGATGGGCTGTTAGAATTGATTGAATATTTACACCAAAAAAATATTCCTATTGCGATTATGTCTACTCATCGTCAAAAAGATGCCAAAACATATCTTTCTATGTGTCATCTTGATCAGAAAGTTCATTATATTATTGGTAGTGATATGGTCAGCATGCCTCTTCCTGCCACGGAAATTCTTGAAAATATAACTGAACATTTTCATATCAAACCTGAAAACACTTTAGTCATTTCTTCTTTTGAAGCTCTTAATAAAGCAAGTTGTCAATTACATATGAATATCATTTTCTGTGAAGATTTAAAACCAGCTGGAACATATGAAAAAGAAACGTCTTATCAGACCTGTCATAATCTTTTTGAAGTTTTAAATGTGCTTTTATTTGATCGTTATAATGAAATGGATATGTATTCTGCTTTGCTTGGAATGCATAAACATATGTCTAAGCAAGAACTAGAACAAGTCAAAGATAAATGGCAAAAGGACTATCCTGATGATTCACAGTTAAATCAAATTGTGAATCAAACCTATGCATATCATTTATCCCATCTTAATGAACCTGTTGTTAAGGATGGGAGTGTCTATATGCAAAAGACACGTCCTAGAAAAACATTTCAATTTGATGATGAAAATGAACAAAAAGATTTCTTTCAGGAATCTACACCTCAAGAGAAAAAAGAAGAAGACACTTCATCTACAAAAAAACAAACTTTTTCTTCATTAAATAAACAGGAAGAAGAGGAACTCACTGCTCTACTTTCACAAATCAATTATAAAAATCATTCTCCTGTTATTCATGAAGAACAAACAGATGAATCTCAAATTGACATCACAGATGATGAAGAAGATAGTGATACATCTTTTTCATGGTTAGATCTTGTTTTTAATTTTATTTATATTGTTGCAACTTCATTTTTGATTATTTTTGTAGGAATTATTGTTTATATTGCTTTTATTCCTCAATTTGAAAATGATCAGGGGTTCTTCCATATTTTAGCTCTTCTATTTCAAGGATATTATAGTATAATAGAGGCCTGCTTTAAGGTATTCTTTAACAGTTTGCATACTATTATACCTATGATACCATCCTACCAGGATTACTTTATGCATAATCAGATGTTTTCTTTAGATGGTGTTCAACTTTTCAATATTTTTATTTTTCAGATTATTCTTATTAGTTTTATCAAAATCATTATTTATATTTTAAGGAGAGATTCCGATAATGAAGACTATTCTTAATCAAATCCATCGTTTGGATTTACGTGTATCTTTTTACATGATCAGTTTGTATCACCATCATGTACTTAACCGCATTATGAAGTTCATCAGTTCATGTGGTGATTTTGGTATTATATGGCTTATTATTATTTTATTAACCAATGTAATTCCTGCAGCCCGTTCCATGTCTATTCATATGCTGATGGCATTGATTGTTTCTGCGCTTATTGGACAAATTTCTATCAAATCTCTTATCAAAAGAAAACGTCCATGTCATCTGTATCCCGAAGTTCAATTACTTGTTCCAACTCCAAATGACTCATCATTTCCTTCTAGCCACACAACCTCTTCTTTTGCATGTAGCACTATTCTTTTTCTTTTCTTCCCTACATATGGTCTTTTCGCTTATCTTTTTGCCTTTCTTATTGGTTTATCTAGAATTTATTTATTTGTCCATTTTTTGAGTGATGTTATTTGTGGTATGATTTTAGGAATCAGCATTGGAATTCTTATTTATTTGATATAGGCAACCCATTGGGTTGTTTTTTGTATGAAAAAAGGTTTTTGACTTTTCAAAAACCTTAACACTACAATAACACTAAACACATCGAAATGATATTATTCATCATATGCGATAAAATAGGAACATATATATTATTTTGTTTTTCATATAAATAACTTAATGCAAATCCCATCAATCCATAAGAAAAAATTTGTACCCATTCTAAAAGATTGCCTGCAAAAACAGCTGACATAATATGAATAAAACCAAATATAAAGGCTGAAATCAAATGTGCCATCTTTGGATTCCATTCATAAATCCATCCAAAAACAATCCCTCTAAATAACATTTCTTCCACAATAGGTGCCAATATACATGATACAAAAATCATAATCACTGGATACGAAGTTGTGATAGATTCAATTAACTGCTGATTTTCACTTGTCTGATTTCCACCTAATGCCAGTGTCAGCAATCCACCAATAATTTGACAAACATAAATCAATAAAACACCTACAATACAACCATAAAACAAATTGTTTTTGATATTTTTCTTAAAATCTTTAAACTGTTCAATCATACTATCTTTCAATAACCAGCCAGCTAAAACCAATAAGATCAAATCAAAAATAAGATTTAAATAAGCATTTAATTGATTATAATCAAACTGAATATGAAATTGTAAAATAATAAATTTAAACAGAGCACTCAAAATTAATGAACCACAATACATATAAAGTGGTAAAATCACTAAAATAAACATCCATTTCACTTGAGTTGGCACTCTTCTACTAAAATGTTGATTAAACATGATTTTCATCTCCACCGTATGTCTGATGATGATCATAACGATAATATGCTAATTCTTCAAAGAAAATAGCTTTTGATAATTGATAACGTGGTAAATAAGTATAAACCCCAATAATACCTGTAATAATAGCACTTATTAAAGCTCCTAAAATAGGTAAAAACATCAATAATCGATTGAATATCATTTGAATAATCATCAATCCAAGAATCCATCCTAAAAATGAAAGATTTAATTTAATATAATCAAAAATATGTCCTTTCATAAAACGATAAGATTCTTTAATAGCCATTAAATTTGTCATTTGATATCTTTCAAGTAAATATGGAACTGCAAACAAATAAGAAGATATCACAAACACAATAACAATCATAAGCATATAAAACAATATAAATGCAGCTAAAAGTGATGGTGATTGACTGAAAATACTCAATAATACTTGTGTATAATTTCCTGATAATGATATTTCATTAGCAAAACTATCTAATTGAATTCCTGATAAAAAAGCACCAAAAATCATCATTAAAATAAACATAGCAGCAAAAGTAATAAAAAATAAAACAATGTTATTCAATAAATATGTAGAAAACAATCCTTTAAATCTTTTAAACCCTACAAGAGCATCATCATCAGATAATAATGAAGATTGATTTCTAACCATTTTTAATGAACTGACAACATATCCATGTGAAACAGCAATAAAAGCAAGACTTATTATGATATAAATTATGCGTGATAATATATCATGTCCTGTACTAAATAAAGTTGGAATCAATTCCAACAATACTAATATCATAAGAATACGTATATATTGTTGCTTATCAACACTCAACAGTTGATTGGCTCTTTCTTTAATCTTTCTAATATTCATCTCTATCACTCCTTAATTGCAACCATTATATCATATCTCTTATTTAATGTCTAAACTTGTTTTAATGGCCGAATTTACTTTATCCATCAAGGATTCTGACAAGACTCCTAAACGTTCATCTATTCTTTTTTTATCAATTGTTCGTATCTGTTCTAACAAGATGACTGATTTCTTTTCTAAAAATGGTGTTTCAATAATCACATGTGTTGGTAAATCATTTTTTGTCATTCTTGAAGAAATAGGTGCTACAATCACCGTCGTTGAATATTTATTTCCTTTATTGTTTTGTAAGATTAATACGGGTCTATATCCACCTTGCTCACTTCCTATAACTGGCGATAAATCTGCATAATAAATTTCTCCCCTATTCATAATGTCCTCCTATCATACAACTAATATATGAATAGAAAAAGAATTTAGAACAAAAGAAAAAAACATAATGATATATAAAAAGTCCACTATCAAAAGTGAACTCTTTAACTTTATAACATCAATGTTCATGCATTTTATTCATGTAAATCTTTTTTAATACGTGATGTTGAAATTTCAGGTGTTCTAGGCAAATAAACGACTTCAACACCTTGATCACGTAAATAATCAAACTGTCCTTCCCAATCATCACCCATTACAAATACATCAATATGATACTGTTGACAGTCTTCCTTCTTTTGATCCCAGTTTTCTTCAGGTATAACAAGATCAACATATCTCATAGCCTCTAGTAAAGATTTTCTCTCGGTATAACTAAAATAACACTCTTTGTGCTTTTGTAATTTAACAAATTCATCTGTTGATAAAGCAACAATAAGGTAATCACCTAAAGCTTTTGCACGTCTTAATAAATTAATATGTCCATAATGCAAAAGATCAAATGTTCCATATGTAATGACTCTTTTCATTTTTACACCCCTTTGATTTTTCATTTCTCTATTTTCATGAACAAGTTCTAATATTGAAAAAGGAATTTCAGATTTACTTTTTCTCTGGAATAATCTTTGAACCGATAATTGTGGTTCCAAACCAAATTTCACAACATCATATACCGCTCTAATGATTGGCAATTCAACATGGTAACGAGCACTTAAAAGATCTGCAGCATCTAATGCATTAATTCCTTCAACAACCATTCCAACTTTTTTTATGGCTTCATTCACTTCATATCCTTGGCCAATATATGTTCCACATTGATTATTACGACTATTTTGACTTGTACATGTGACAACTAAATCACCTAACCCTGCCAGTCCATAGAAAGTATGAATAGAACATCCCATAGCAATTCCTAAACGTGATATTTCATGAATGCCTCTTGTCACTAAAGCTGCAATCGCATTATCTCCATAACCTAAACCATGAGAAATACCAGCTGCTAAAGCGATAATATTTTTCATAGAACCACAAACTTCTACACCTTTAATATCTTTATTTGTATAAACACGCATAAAAGAACTCGTGAATATATCCTGAACCTTTTGGGCAATCAATTCATCTACTGAAGCTGATACAATAGTAGATGGTAAACCTATTGAAACTTCTTCTGCATGAGTGGGTCCAGATAAAGCAACAATATGACCATATTCAAAATCCATCTGATCTTGAATTTCAGAATAAATGATTTCTGACATTGTCATGAGTGTTTGAGCTTCCATTCCTTTTGCGACATCAACAATAATATGTTCAGGTTTTAAGTAGGGAATTATTTTTCTCGTTGTTTCTCTTACAAAAATAGATGGAACAGCCATAACAATAACTTCTACATCATCTAAAGTATCTGATAAATCACAAGACAATTGTATAGATGAAGAAATAACTGCATCTTTTAATTTAGGATGTTTATGATTTTTTTGAATATATTCAATTTCTTCAGGAATCGCTGACCATGCTTTCACACAATGTTTTTCGCTTAACATGTTTGCAAGCGCTATTCCCCATGTTCCAGTTCCAATAATTGCTATTTTACTCATTGATATCATTCTCCATTTCACATAATTTTTCTACCAGTTCTACAACACGTAATGTACTATGACCATCCTGAATTTCAAAAAATTGATTCTTCATTTTTTGAAACAGATCTTCATCAACATGATAAGTTTGTAATGACTGTACAACGTCTTCTTCACAATAACAAACTGGATAACCTAAATCCCTCACATCTACAAATACCCCTAAATCTTGACAATACTGCTCATAATCAGGAATATAGAAAAGCATCGGTTTCTTTAAAATCATAAAATCAAAAACAATAGATGAATAATCCGAAATCAAATAATCACTTATACAAAATAATTCATGTGTATCTTCATGATTCATATTCAAAATACGATCATCTTTTTGTAAATGATAATTTCCCATTAAAGGATGAAATTTATATATCAACACAAAATCATCGCTTAACTGATTCATCACTTTTTGAGCATCAAAATGAATCGCTGAAAATCCTTTATATATATTTCCTCTAAAAGTCGGTGCATACAAAATAATCTTCTTATTTTTCAGCATTGGATATTTTTGATAAAGTTTTTCTTTCGTTTCATCAATCCATTGTTGATGAAATAATTCATCAGTTCTTGGCATTCCCACAGGCAATACCTGTTCTTGTTGAACACTAAATGCTTGACTATATGCTTCCTTCCAATAAGATGAAGTTGTTAAAACATAGTCATAATTAGAAATAGGATACTGACGTTCAATAACATTACCAAATTTCTTTATAGCTCCACAAGCATGCCATACCTGAATAACTTGTACCCCGCTTCTTTTAAAATGTGAAACCACATAGTTATTATCATGTAAAAAAATAATTTTTGATGTATATACATAATACAATTGTTTCATACAATTAATAAAATATAAAAACTGTCCCCCTAAATTCTTCTTGTAATGAATGAGACATAAACGCACATCATATTTTTCTAGTGGCAATTGTTGATAAATCTTTAAAAAATCAGATGTCAAATGATCATCTTCTAAAGATATAAAAGTGATTCTGTTATTGTGAATCTTAAAAAATGAAATAAAAAAAACTTCAATTTTTAATACTATATTTAAAATAATCTTCTGTAATCCCATATTCAATCTCCTATGACTTCAAATCTATTTTATCATCTTTTTATTCATTAAAAAAGAGTCTATCATAAAATAGATTGATTTCATTCTTTCTTACTACTTATTATCCACATAAATAAAATCACTTATAAAAGTTGCTAACAAATATTTTTTTATTTTTCATCACCATATAAATGGTTATATTACTTTTTATAAAGATTTCAACTTCTTTGATATGATGTTCATCTAAAATAAGAAAAAGCAAGAAGTTCCCTCCTTACTTTCCATCATATAATAAAACTATGTTTCTGATTTCAAAAAATTATTTTATATCTGAAAAAATAATATCAATAACTTTTTGAGCACAATTTCCTGTTTGCCAAGCATTAAATTTTTGATTAAAAGATTCTAAGAATGAATAATCATAAATATTATTTTTAATATCTGCTAAAAGCTTGTTTTCCTCTTCATAAATTTTTCCAGGCAATTCTGTATATATATCTAAATAAAAGCCTCTGAGTTCACCTTTATATTGCTCTAAATCATACATATAGAAATAAATCGGACGATTTAACACGGCATAGTCAAAAAATACACTTGAATAATCTGTAACAAGAATATCACTAAGAACATAAAGCTCATTAATTTCAGATTCAGCTTTCACAGAATACAAAAAGCCGCTTAAAGACTCATCATTTTCATATTTATTAATAATTAAATAATGTGGTTTAAAAACAACAATATAATCATCACCTAAAATATCTTTCCATTTATGAAAATCAGCTTCTAATTCAAATGTATATCCAGAGGCAATATAAGAATTATCACGCCATGTAGGTGCATATAAAACAATTTTTTTATCTAATGGCAAATGATATTTTTTCTTTAACTCTACAACATCTTCTTGTGTTGCATTTGTAATAAAATCATTTCTTGGATACCCTGTCTCAATTAAACGTTCTTTATTAATTTGAAATGATGTTTGAAACACTTCAGTACAAAAAGCATTGGGTGAAATCATATAATTATATCTTTCAACATCTATATCATATGATTTCGTCATTTGTTCAAAAGACATACCCGATCTATAAAACGTTGTATCTTCAGGCGCAATAATATCATGCCCTAATCTTTTTAGAGGCGTTCCATGCCATGTCTGTAAATAAACTTGCCTATCCTTCTTACACATATATGTAGGCATTTTACAATTAATAATCCAGTATTTGGCCTTTGACATATAATAAAAATAAGGCAAGCTAAAATACTCTTTAATTTCTGCTCCATCTATTTTTATATTTTTCTTTTTATGATTTTTAATAAACCAAATAAACCTATAATCATTAAATCTTGGATCTTTTCTCATCTGCTCATAAATAGCCCTTGGATTATCAGAATATCCTCTTCCATGAAAAGATATAAAGATAACCAATTTATCATTAATGGGTATAAATCTATATGTAGCTTTATATGAGATCTTAATGACAAAGCCTACTATCTGTTTTATCATTTTTACAACAAACATTTTAAATATTCACCACCTATTAATGAAAAATCTTTGCTTGTAAGAATCCAACAATTTTATCAAAGTAATATGCTATAAATATTGTCGATATGAATACAAAAAGAAAATAAACCCAGAAATTTTGACTCATTCCAATATTTTCACCTATAATCATAGGTATTCTTTGTAATATATATATACTAAACACATGCTGTCCAAAAAAAGATAAAATAGGATTATTAAAAACAACTTTTTTACTTATTAATACAATTGTTAAGCAAAAGAAAATACCCATAATTTCATAAGCAATTAAACTATCAAACATATAATAATGCGAAACGAAAAAAATCAAAATAGATACAGCCAACATTAAAATATAAATTAACAAATTTTTATCTACTATTCTATCCAATTTATCACGAAAATATGAAAACCACATTCCAGCTGCAAAGCACATAATTGTATTATACCAATTACTCGTTTTTCCTACACGAATAAAAAAATAAATGAGGCCAACGGAACAAATAGTAAATAATATAATCGATAAAGGTGACTTATGATTTGTTATTTTAAATGATAAAAACATACAAACATATAAACTTAATACAACAAATATATACCAATAACTATTTCCCAAGCCCTCCCAAGCTAAAAAAGATAGCAAAACATGTTTAAAACTTAAATCTTTTCCTAAAATAATGGCTAATATCAAAAACAGAAAAACAGCCATATCAAATTGAAATAGTAGTTTTAAAAATCTTTGAGGAATTTTATTGATATAGTTTTCTTTTTTCTTTTTTAATGATTCATACATTCCATAACCTGAAAAAAACAAGAAAGTCGTCACAACTAACTGTTTTAAAAATTGTCGAAAAATCATATAAGAATTATGTAATGATGATGCAGTATCAATATATGTAACAAAATGACTCATAAGAATTAAAAAAACAAAAATACCATTTATTTGTTGAGTCTGTGATATACTCACATAATTATCATTACATTTTACAATTTTTAAATTATACAAACATAACAAACCAAATATAACTAATATAATATCCATTTTCATTTCCTTCCTTTACAGAAACAGTATATCATAAAAAGCAGCTAACAACTGCTTTTTAAATAATTTTTTCATTTTTTAAAGACTGAATTAAACGTTCTGTATTTTGATTATCATGGAATTCAACAATTTTTTGATAACGATCTTTATAAATAGAATCTTGTGGATTATTATAATTATTTTCAAAGCATTTTATTAAATCCTCTTTACAATAGCAAACATCTCCATAGACGTTTTCTTCATTTAACATCAACTTTGTATTTCTACCATATTGTTCTAAACAATAATCCAATTCTTCCCAATAGAAAATAACTCTGCACCCTCTATAAAAAGCATCATATGCAATTGAAGAATAATCAGTAATTAATACCTTTGTATCACGTAAAATCGTATCATATTTGCAATCAAAAACCATATATTTTTTTAATTTAAAATCACTATTTATGGCAGCTTCAACAAATAAAGGATGAGGTAATATCACAATTTTATCATCGTATTTCTGTGGTATTGCATCAAATATTCTCAAAATCATTTGATAATACTTTGTTTCTTTGAAATCAACAGAAGCTTCATTATATTCCCAAGGTCGCCAAGTTGGCATAATGACTATCTTATCTGCTGACTGATCCATATAACTTTTATCAAATTTTGGTAAACCGCAGACTATGACTTGACTTTCATCATATCCCCCTAATTCAATAAAGTGTTTAGCTTCTAAATCAGAAGATACAACAACACGATATTTTCCAAGTTGATTGACACTTCTAGGTTTGAAGAAAGTTCTTGATTCAGAATCCAAAGAAATCATATACATAACTCCATGCTGTAAAAAAACATAATTATTTGTAGTAGAATTCAGTTTTTTAAGCACATGCTTATTCATATTTCTTAACTCTAAAGCATGTACTAATGCTTCTGACCCAAGAAAAGTTTGTGATTTAAAAAAATATAAATAATGTCTAAAACTATATTTATCTATAATATTCCCTTTATATTTTTCTTGAATATCTTTTTTACCATCATAATTTTTATCCAAAATAAAATATGCGTTTCGATACCCTTTATCAATTAACTTTTCATAAACAATACTAGCACTTTCTTCATATCTTGCTGAATTTTTTTCAAATAAAATAATAACATTTTTTTTCGCATATAATTTTGATATATAATACGCCAGATTAATTTTTAAATTTTCTTTAAACAAATCAGTTCTGTTAAAAGGACGTACTGTTAAGAACAAATCATTCTTTTTTGATTGTCTAAAATAACAGCAAAGTCTATCACTAAATTTTATAATTTTTGAACTATGATATGTTTTTCTTAAAAAACGTGAAATAACATTGTAAGAAATTTTAATTTGAAAAGGTTTTTTAAAATCAAAACTAGAAATTTTAATCTTGTTCTGAATTGGTAATAATACTAAACTATCATTATCAATAAAGAATTTAACTTTATTCAATTTCATAAATCCTAAAGAAAATCCTTTTTTGAAAGAAAAGTTTCCTTCTGCTACATAGTCACCGATTTGAATTTTTAAATCTTCAAAATTCAATTGATCCATGCCTTGGTATGCAAATATCATTGAATACTGTATTCCATTATTGCATTTTTTTATACGCCCCCATATTCTAATAAATCTATAAAACAAATTATATCTCATTGGTTCGTATCCATCTTCAATAACTATTTTTGTATATTCTACATTATGCTGAAAATGATCCTTTTTATAAGTTTCATTATTACGCATCTTTTTCGTTTGAAAATTCAACCCAGTATATATTGGATCAATATGATAATTTATTTTTTCACAATTTAAATAAGATAATTCTCTTGTTAAATAAGGTGAGTTGTTGTAGAATTCAATAATTCTATCTACTCTAATGTGATAAAAACGTCTTAAGCTTTCACGCTCAAAGCTTCGTTGATTCGCATACTGGAATAACGAATCAAAAAAAGAATAACGAATCGATAAAGCTGCTTTTATTTTTTCTGATTTTGATAATCCCATTTTAGAAACAAATCCATAAAGTTGAATATGAGAAGGTAAATTCTCAATAAGATCTATAACTAGTTTTGTTAATTTTCCATTAAAACATAAAAAATAGTTTTTTTGATCATCACAATTTTTAAAGAAATCTAAAAGTAAAGCTTTTTGATTTGCTGTTTTTATAGAATTTATACAAATAAGTTCATTTTGTTTTCCATTATAAGGATAATCCTCTAAAATAACCTCATTGCTCTTGTTTTGAGTTAATAATGTCATCAGATTATAGGTTGTGTTTTTATGCGCATAAGCACAAAACTCCTGCTGAAAATGAGAGTATTCATTAATAGATGAACTATTTAATTCTTTAATTAAGTCTTCTACATTTCTTACTCTTGGAAATGGGAGTTGGTCAATTGGAAAATACATTCCTCTTTCAGCAATATATTCTTCCAAATCATATGTAAATAAGATGATTCTTTTTCCTGTAACTGCAAAATCAAAAAAGACACTTGAATAATCAGTAATCAAAGTATCACATACATTTAAAAAATCATACGTTTCATATTCACTTGGAAACAGTTTAATATGCTGATAATCTGACATATCAATATCATTTCCTATAAGGAAATGCAAATTCACATATAAAACTTGATTATCTGATAAATACTGATCAATTTCTTGAAGATATGTACTTATAATCTCCTTTTGTTTTTTGACATTTGCATTTCGACTTGAACCACGCCATGTAGGCATATATGCAAAAACTTCTTTTCCATCAAGCTGATATTTCTGTATAATTTCTTTTTTTAACTCATCATTAAAAAAGGCTGTATTTCGTGGATAATCTGCAAGAATAATTTTTTGAGTTCCAATATTTCTTAAAGAATAGTCATCCATGAAAATATCTCTAGTATATTTATTTGGAAAAAGAGCATAGTCAGCCATCATATAATTTTTTTGTACATTTGCAAAAGATGAAGAATTCTTAATATCTTGTCTTCCTAATATTTTTAAAGGTGTTCCATGCCAAGTATTTAAGTATATCTGGTTAGTCTTTTTTATAAAGTATGGCGGAAATGAGTTATCTGTTATAAGATATTGACAACTTGCTAATAATTTTAAATATTCATCACTTTGTCGAATCACAAGTTTTATATTATGATACTGATAAAAATCAAATCTATTCTTAGCTTGATTCATTGTTTCATCCGTAACAACATAATATATTTTTAAGTAACTCCATTCTTTATTTGTGCATATTTCTTTTAAAAAATGGAAAATATTTCCATTAATATTTTTACCTTGCCCGCCTTCTAATAATATTGTATCTTTTATGACTTCTTCATTTTCATAATAATCAATATATTGAGAATAATTTATTTTCATCTATTACACCTACTTTAATTTCAACTCTTGTTTAATCTGTGTTGTAGAAATATCAGGCGTTCTTGGCAAATAAACAACTTCACAATATTCTTTTAAATAATCAAACTTTCCTTGCCAGTCATCTCCCATGACAAAAATATCAATATCATGTTCTTTAATATCATTTATTTTTTGATCCCATGAATTTTCTGGAATAACTTCATCTACATATTTAATGGCTTCAACAATTTGCATTCTTTCTGTATCAGGAATAGCACATTTCTTTCCTTTAATCGCATTAAAGGCATCACTTGATACAGCAACAACCAGATAATCACCCAAAGCTTTTGCACGTTTTAAAATATTTAAATGACCCACATGAAATAAATCAAATGTTCCATATGTAATAACTTTCTTCATTTTTGATATACCTCTTTTCTCACTATCCAAATATTTTATCAAAAATTCCTTTTCTTTTGACATGAGGAATAATTCTTTTATTAAATTTCTCATCACGTTCTTTTTTCTTGTCAGCATTACTTAATGAATTATAGTAATCAACATATTGGGCATAATGATCACAGACTTCATTAATATCACCATATTCTTTTAACATTCCACCTTCAATCCACATAGCTGTATCACAGAAACCTCTCACTTGTGGTAATGAGTGTGAAATAAAGACAATGGTTTTCCCTTGTGCCTTTAATTCTTTCATTTTATTAATACACTTTTGTGCAAAACCTTTATCTCCAACAGATAAAGCCTCATCAACAATTAAGATATCTGGATCCAAGCATAAGTTAATTGAAAATCCCAGTCTTGATTTCATACCACTAGAATATTTTTTTACAGGTTGATATAAGAAATCACCAATTTCCGCAAATTCAATAACTCCATTTGTAATTTCTTGAATCCTTTTTTTAGATAAACCTAATAAAGCTCCTTTTAACTCAATATTTTCTAAACCCGTTAATTGTTGATTCAACCCTGTATTAATCGCAATCAATGCCTGTTCCCCATTAACGATCATCTCACCTTCATCAACTTCACTGATTCCAGCTAAAATGACAGACATTGTTGATTTCCCAGAACCATTTGTTCCTAGAATTCCAACGACTTCTCCTTTAGGTATTTTAAAATTAATATTTTTTAAAGCATAAAATCTTTTATCATTTGAATTCTTTTTATCTTTTGATTTTAGACTATATATTTTAGAAACATGTCTAAACTCTATTGCATATTCTTTTTCCATGTTTTACCTCACCTAAATCAAATCAATAAACTTATGTTTAAATTTATACATCATACAACTACCAAAAACAAATAAGACTAATGTAATAACCCAAAAAGCAATCATTGAATGTGAATAAAATAAAATTCCTTTATGATAAAAGAAACAATCTCTATATCCCTGTACAATATAATAAATTGGATTAGCTTTCATAATCCATCCAATAAAGTCAGGCATATGAGTTAACTGCTTAATATCCCATAAAATTGGAGTTAAATATAATAATAAACGCATACAAGCTAAAACCAGTTTTCTTGTATCTCTTGCTAGCATATTTAACACAGATGTCGTTAGTGATAATGAAATTGAAAAAATAATAGCACATAATAAATAATAAATAAGAGTTAACCAATGTATACTTGGATATATACCACCAAATAAAAAGATAATCACTAAAATAATCATCAAACAGAAATGATTAAACAATTCTTTCATAACAACAGTAGCAGGCAAAATACTAACTGGAAATTTCATTTTTGTAATGACATTCACTTTTGAGAAAACAGCATTACATCCATTTGTAATACATGGTGAAATAAAAAACCAGACAACCATACCACCCATCATCCAAAAAATATAAGGAGTTGTCACACCATATGACGTAACAGCTTTCTTTTGAAAAACGATTCCAAATGCAAACCAATATGTTAAAATTTGAATTAATGGATGTGCAAAATTCCAAAACAATCCTAATTTAGAATCACGCATATCTGCAAGAAGTTCATATTTAGAAATAGAATAAATTCTAAATAAGTTATGAAAATTTTCCTGCAATACATATTTTATACTTTTAAACATAAATATCCTCCTTAAAGATGATATAACACTTTACTGTTATACACGAAAAAAGGGAAAAATGCAACTTCATTAAGCATTTTCCCTTTATATTTATGCCCAATATAGCATTTTATTTTTGCATCCAAGATTCATCATGAGGATCTTTTTTCCATGCTTTCAATTTTTCTAAATCAACAGCTTCAATATATTCATGTTCCACTGCGACTTGAATTAAAGTATCATAGTTTGTAAGTGTATAAAAACTACAATCCTTAGTAGCAAAGTTTTTCGCTGAATCTTCTAATCCATATGTAAAAATAGCAACCATTCCCAAAACTTCGCAACCTGCTTCTCTTAAAGCATCTACACATTCTAATGATGATCCACCTGTTGAAATCAAATCTTCAACAACTACAACTTTCATTCCCGGTTTCACTAATCCTTCAATACGATTATTTCTTCCATGTGATTTGGCTCCACCACGAACATATCCCATTGGTAAATCTAAAATGTCAGCCGCTAAAGCCGCATGTGCAATTCCGGCAGTCGCTGTTCCCATTAAACATTCACATTCTGGATAGTTTTCTTTAATGAGTTTTGCTAATCCTTGTTCAATATCTTTTCTGACTTCAGGATAAGATAATGTCAAACGATTATCACAATAAATAGGTGATTTAATACCTGATGCCCAAGTAAAAGGCTCATTTGGTCTTAAAAAGACTGCTTGAATACTTAATAAATCTTTTGCTATAGTTTTTTCCATCATTTTCTACTCTCCTTGAAATTGTTTATAAACTTCTTTATATGTTGCTACTGGATCAGCAGCGTTTGTAATTGTTCTTCCTACAACGATATAACTTGATGTTAATTCTCTTGCCATAGCTGGTGTTGTGACACGTTTTTGATCATTCACACTATCACTTGCAAGACGGATACCCGGTGTCACTGTTAAAAAGTCCATTCCTAAATTTTCATGAATAATCTTTGATTCTAAAGGTGAACAGACAACACCATCTAATCCAGCTTCTTTCGCATTTTGTGCCCATTTTAAAACAACCTTTTCTAATGGTTCATGAATCAAAAGTTCATCATCTAAAACTTTTTGGTCCAATGAAGTTAAACATGTCACAGCAATACATAAAGGACGCTTTCCACCTTGTGATCCTTCATTTAAACCATCAATTGCGGCTTTCATCATTGCAATACTTCCTGAAGCATGAACATTAACCATATCAACATCTAATTTAGCTAATTGCTTCATGGCACTTTTTACAGTATTAGGAATATCATGTAATTTTAAATCAAGAAAAATTTTATGTCCTTTTTCTTTGATCATTTTAATCATTTCAATTCCTTCGCCATAAAATAATTCCATTCCAATTTTGACATACAGTTTTTCATCTTCAAACTTATCTAGAAATGCTTTCACTTCATCTTTTGTTTGAAAATCTAAAGCAATACAAATTCTACTTTCGCTCATAATTCTCCTCCAAGACATATTTTTATATATTATAGCACAAAATATAGAAAATCTATAAACAAATGTGAATTTGTTTATAGATTATATTTATTTCGTAAAATTTTTCTGATATTTTTTATAGATATCCTCATAATCCTGATACTCTGGATTCTTACGATCATCTTCAATCATATAATGTTTTTGAAGATATTCTCCAATATACTTTGTCATTTTACGTGCTCCATAGTAATTTAAATGATTACCCCCATCACGTGAATCTGTTTTCCAATCAAATCCTGTACCATATTGCGAAACATTAAAATCTAAATAAGGAATCTGATACTCTTGAGATAAATCATAAACTGTATTATATTTCGCATAACTCCATGAAGTCTGTGAAGGAAATTCCACAAAAAGTACTTGACAATCATTTTGTTTCGCCAACGATAGGATTTGTGGTAAATACTCTTTTGTTAATGCGGGGAGTGCTTCTCGTTTTTGTGTTTGTTTCATATAATCAAATCCACCATTATACTTTTTTATTTCTCGGCTATCATAAAACCCTAAATAGTTTAAACGATGATTTGAATTTTCATCTTTTACAAACTTTTCATTTTTTATTTTTTCCCATTTATCACTATGACGATATAAAGGATAACAATAACTTAAGGCTGTATAAGCATATCCCTCCAATTCAATACTCTCCCTCTTTTCAAAAAACTGATCAACCTCTATAAGTAAAAATTTTGGTTTTTGGACTTTTAAAGCATACTTTAGCATATAATATGAGAGTTTCATATTCTGTTTAGCTGCTGAAATATTAAATGCTGTTATGCCATAATCATGCCATAATTGCATAGGATTTAAACCACTATATAAATCACTATTACCAATAGATAATAAAGTCATAGAACGACGCTGATCCTGTTTTTCTAATGAAACCTGATAATCATTCTGACTCTGAACTTCGGGTTTATCTATTTCTAAAACAACTTGACTATGTGTTTTATTCCAATAATAGAATACACCACCCATAATGATACAACCAACAATAATCGCCACAATCATGATTCTATATTTTCTTATTTTCACATCTTTACCTGCACTTTCTTTATTTTTATACAGGTATTTTGCCATAGAAATGTGTAAAAACTATGAAAAAAGTCTTTTTATGTATAATTTCATAAGTTTTTTTGCAATTATTCGAATTAATGATATAATAAACAAAGAATTATTGGAAAGTGAGGTTTACCCATGTCACGCTCAATTGTTAAACAGGCTTCTATTCTCGCTATAGCAGGAATATTAGTTAGAATTATAGGAGCTTTATATAAAAGTCCATTAACGGCTTTAATTACTGCCGAAGGTATTGGTTATTACTCTATGGCTTATAATATTTATGCTCTTATTTTACTTTTATCTTCGTATAGTATTCCAACTGCCATTTCAAAACTTATTGCTGAAAAACTAGCTATTCGTCAATATAATAATGTACAAAAGATTTTAAAATGTTCATTTATCTATATTTGTATTATTGGTGGTAGTGCTTCGATCATTGCCTATCTTTTAGCCCCTTTACTTGTTACAGGGTATTCTGTATTACCACTGAGAATCCTTTGTCCAACTATTTTCCTATCTGGTCTATTGGGTGTCTTTAGAGGTTATTTTCAGGCTCATCAGACAACTTTTTATACATCTGTTTCACAAATTATTGAACAGATTTTTAATGCAATTGTTGCCATTGGATGTGCTTATTTATTCATTCAGCCATTGATGGAAACAGGTGGCAGTGAAATGGCTGCTGCAGGTGCCGCTGGGGGAGCAGTTGGACCTGGTGTTGGTGTTCTTGTGGGACTCATTTTCATGTTTATCATGTATATCAAAAATCATAATCACTTGATTATCAAAGATACACCTGATGATTATGAAGATTCCTATAAAGATATTTTTAAAATGATTATCCATATTGTCACACCTATTATTTTTGCAACATGTGTTTATAATCTGATTACCGTTATTGATCAATATATTTATTCATTTATCATTGGTACTGATCCACAATCTGCAACTATGTGGGGTGTTTATTCTGGACAATATATTGTTTTACAAAACGTTCCTGTAGCCTTAGCTTCAGCAATGTCTACGGCTTCTATTCCAGCCATTTCATCATCATGGTCATTGAAGAATTATCGTGAAACAAGAGAACATATCCGTTCTGGTATTCGTGTGACAATGATGCTTTTGATTCCAGCAGCCGTAGGAATGAGCGTTCTGGCATATCCAATCATTGGTATTCTCTTCCCTCAAGAAGAGACTGCTATGATTTCTACCATTATATTAGCTGTTGGTAGTCCTGGTGTTGTCTTCTTTGGCCTATCGACTTTAACTAATGGAATTTTACAAGCTATAGGGCAAGTCAATACACCTTTAAAAAATGCAGCCATTGCATTAATCTATCATATCGTTATTACAATTGTCCTGCTTTTATTAACGCCTTTAGGATTATATTCATTGGTTATTGCTAATTGTTTTTATGGTTTACAAGTTTGTTATCTCAATCAAAAAATGTTACGTAAGATAACTCATTACAAACAAGAAATAAGAAAAACTTATCTATTACCTATTATTGCTTCTCTATTAATGGGTGTGATTGTAGCAATCGTTTATTATGGATTGTTTGCTTTAACAAGAAGAGTTTTGATTCCTTTAATACTTTCTGTATGTATTGGAGTTATTGTTTATTTCGTGATTATTTTCTATTTCTATTCTGATCACCCTGAAGAACTCTCTTCTATTCCTTATGCTAATAAAATCATCTATAAGTTAAAAAAACATCAATAATAAGAAAGCTATTGGAAATATGTCTT
The DNA here is from genome assembly GCF_012027715.1 of Massilimicrobiota sp. SW1139. NCBI lineage: Bacteria > Bacillati > Bacillota > Erysipelotrichia > Erysipelotrichales > Erysipelotrichaceae > Massiliimicrobium > Massilimicrobiota sp. SW1139. The sequence continues at coordinate 45,457 of NZ_SJOR01000011.1, forward strand.
TCATCATATGACCCAATAGCTTTTTTTATAATCATTTCTATACTTTTATAACTACCATAAAAAAGAAAACAGAAAGACAAAATATCTTTCTGTTTTCGTGCTCTATTGAATTATTCACCAACAGCACACATGATTTCTCCAGTGACAGCAATTTCATCTTCAACCTTTGCTTCAATAGCAGCAAAGTAAATACCACCTTTTTCTTTTGTTAAAGTGACAGTCATTGTTAAAACATCACCAGGAATCACTTGTTTTCTAAAACGTGCTTTATTAATACCAGCAAAGAAAGCAATCTTTCCTTTATTTTCTTCTTTAGAAAGTAATAAGACACATCCTGTTTGAGCTAACGCTTCAATAATTAAGACACCTGGCATCACATGTTTTTCAGGGAAATGTCCTAAAAATTGCATTTCATTAGCTGTTACACATTTTCTTCCTACAATTGTTTTTCCATCTTCACTAATGCTTTCAATACAATCTACAAGTAAAAATGGATAACGATGAGGAATAATTTTTTGAATATCATTAGAATTATATAACATCTCTAATCCTCCCATTTCTTGAAAATCAATGATGCATTATGTCCACCAAATCCAAGAGAATTGTTCATAGCATAATGAATGTCCTCTTTTCTACCAACATTTGCAACGATATCTAAATCACAGTCTTCATCTTTATTTTGATAATGAATTGTAGCTGGGATATATCCTTCCTGTAATGCTTTTACACAAATAACAGATTCTAAAGCACCACTCGCTCCTAATAAATGTCCTGTATAAGATTTTGTTGATGACATAGCCAAATGATATGCATCGTCACCAAAAGCATATTTCACAGCCATTGTTTCTGTTTTATCATTTAATGGTGTAGATGTCCCATGAGCATTGATATAATCAATATCAGATGGTTGTAAAGCAGCATCTTCTAAAGCCTGTTTCATCGCTTCTCCACCACCGCTTCCATCAGATAATGGGGCTGTAATATGATAAGCATCACAAGTTGCTCCATAACCAACAATTTCACCATAGATTGTCGCATTTCTGTCTAAGGCATGTTGTAATTCTTCTAACACTAAAACAGCTGCTCCTTCACCCATTACAAAGCCACTACGATCTTTATCAAAAGGAATAGAAGCACGATTTTTATCCTCACCAGTATGCAAAGCTTTCATAGAAGCAAATCCTGCAACTGATAAAGGAGTAATAGAAGCTTCACTTCCTCCAGCAATCATAACATCTTCATATCCATCTCTGATTTTATGGAAGGCTTCACCAATTGCATTTGTTCCAGCTGCACATGCGGTTACAACAGAAGATACATAACCTTTTGCACCTAAATCAATCGCAACACTTCCTGCTGCTAAATTAATTAAAGTCATAGGAATAAAATAAGGTGAAACTTTTGATGGTCCTCTATTTAATAAACTTTGTTCCGCTTTTTCAATAGATTCAACACCACCAATACCACTACCAATAATGACACCAAAACGATTTTTATTCATTGTTTCTAAATCCAACTTTGCATTTTCAATAGCCTGTTTAGAAACAACTCTGGCAAATTGCGTAAAACGATCATTAAATTTTAAATCTCTTTTTGTAAAATATTGTTCTAAATCAAGATTTTTCACTTCTCCAGCTAATTTGACTTTATAATCACTTGTATCAAAATGTGTAATTTCATCAATTCCACATGTCTGATTTAAAATACCATTCCAAGTTTCTTCAACAGTATTTCCAATTGGAGATACGGCTCCCATTCCAGTAACGACAACTCTTCTTTTCATGTTTTGTCCTCCTTACATGACCATTCCGCCATCAACATTGATGACTTGACCCGTAATATATTTTGCACTATCACTTGCTAAAAAGTATGCAACATTCGCAACATCTTCTGGTTCACCCATTTGTTGCAATGGAATATTTTTTAAGATATTTTCTTTTGTATCATCACTTAAAACATCTGTCATTTTTGTGGCAATGAATCCTGGCGCAATAGCATTCGCACGAATATGACGTGGTGCTAATTCTTTCGCAACTGATTTTGTTAAAGCAATGACACCAGCTTTACTGGCTGCATAATTGGCTTGTCCAACATTTCCAATAATTCCAATTACACTTGCCATATTGATAATAACACCTGATCTTTGTTTCATCATAATACGAGAAACAGCTTTAATGGTATTAAATGTTCCTTTTAAATTGACATCAATAACATCCATAAATGACTGTGTATTCATTTTTAATAATAACTGATCTTTTGTAATCCCTGAATTGTTAACCAAGACATCAATAGAACCAAACTGTTCTAAAACAGCTTTCATCATTTGATCCATGGCATCATAATCAGTGACATCACCTTCATAAATCATAGCTTCAATACCATGAGCACAACATTCTTTTTGGACTTCTAAAGCTTCATCCTGATTTCCAATATAATTAATCGCAATATTATATCCTTCACTTGCAAATTTTAAAGCAATGGCTCTACCAATTCCACGACTGGCACCAGTAATTAACGCTACTTTACTCATCTTTTAACGCTCCTAACATTTGATTTAAACCTTCAATACTATCTACACTATAAACAGGAATACTTCTATCTGTTTTCTTAACAAAGGCACTTAATGCTTTTCCAGGTCCAATTTCCACAAAAGCTTCAACACCTTGGGCAATCATATATTGAATTGATTGATAGAAATAAACACTTGATTTGATTTGTCGAGTTAAAATATCAATAAGATCTCCATCTTCTTCTTTTCCTGAAACATTATAAACAACTGGAATCTTTGTTTCATGAATATCATATTTTTCTAACTCTTCTTTAAGCTTATATGATGCTTCTTCTAATAATGGAGAATGGAATGCTCCTGAAACTTTTAATGGAATGACACGTTTTGCGCCAGCTTCTTTTAATTTTTCTGAAGCAATTTCAACAGCTTCTTTTGTTCCTGTAATCACAATTTGTCCTGGACAATTATAATTGGCAATTGTGACACCATCAATTGGTTCAATAACTTCTTGAATCTTTTGGGCATCCATTGCTAAAACAGCTGCCATAGATGTTGTTCCAGCTGGCAGGGCTTCACTCATAATCTGTCCACGACGTCTCACGATTGAAATCGCATCTTGTGTGTCAAATGCTCCTGCATAAGCCAAAGCAGAATATTCTCCTAATGATAAACCTGCCACATAATCAGGATGAATACCTTGTGCTTCAATCACTCTCGCAATGGCTAATGATGTTGTTAAAATACAAGGCTGTGCATATGATGTTTCATTTAAAACATCTTCAGGTCCTTCAAAACATACTTTTTTGACATCAATATCAATATTGGCCTGATCAAAAACATCTCTGGCTTCTTGGAATTCATCATAAAATGCTTTTCCCATACCTACATATTGGCTACCTTGACCAGCAAAAATCATTCCTATTTTCATAGATTTTCCTCCATTTCTTCCATATATTCATGAATCACTTCTTCAACATGTTTCATTTCATGAATTCTCGCTGCCTGGCTTCCTACAAAAACCAGACCATTTTGTACATTTCCTTTTACACTCTGTATCAATGCTTCACTAATACAATAGGGTGTATTTTCAGGATTGCAAGGAATCATGCAATGAAGACAATTTTTCATACAGATATTTCCTGTTTCTCTTGTTTTCTTTACAAAATCATTGACAATAGCACGTCCTGGAAGTCCTGCTGGACTAGAGACAAGTTCAATATCTTCTTGGCGACATTGAATAACCATATCTTTAAATTCTTGTGCTGCATCACATTCATAAGTCGCAATAAATGGTGTGGCAATCTGTACACCTGTTGCACCTAATTTGATGAATTCAGCAATCTTCTTTCCAGAATCTATACCTCCAGCAACAAAAACAGGAATTGTCTTTTTGTATTTGTCTTCCCAAACCTTTAATTCTTTTTTAACATCAGCTAAAATATCACTTAGTTTTTGACATGTATGAGCCAATAAATCATCTTTTTTAAATCCCAGATGTCCACCAGCTTCGCTACCTTCAATCACTACGAAATCAGGTGTATACTGATAACGTTTATCCCATACTCTGGCAATCAGTTTGGCCGCTTTTCCACTCGATACAATCGGTGCTAAAAGCGCCTTTCCTTTAGCAAACTTAGGTAAATCTAATGGTAATCCTGCCCCTGAAATAATGGCATCACAACCACCTTCAAGAGATGCTTTCACGAAATCTTCATAGTTTTGGCTGGCAACCATAATATTGACACCAATCAAACCATTTCCTTTAGCAAGCTCTTTGGCACGTTGAATATGATCTTTAAGTGCCTGACAATTCACAGCAATTGGATTTTTTCTAAATCCTTCATAATTATAGCCTGGATGAGCGGCACTGATGACACCCATAGCACCACATTTTGCCACTGCTCCTGCTAATGATGATAAAGAAATACCGACTCCCATACCACCTTGAATGATAGGAAGTTTCATGATACGATTTTGTATTTGAATCATTGCATTTCCTCCATGACTTTTTGCAGGTTGGCATAAACCTGTTTTGTTGAAGCCATCATTTCATCAAGAATCTGTTGCATTGGTTTCTTTTCTTTGACCATTCCAGCAATTTGTCCCATCATCACAGATCCAGTTTTCACATCACCACTCTGTACAGCTTTTCTTAAAGCCCCAAGTGTTAATTTTTCTAATTCTTCACGACTTTCAAAATGTCCTTCAAGTTTTAAATATTCTCTTGCCATTTGATTCTTTAAAATACGGACTGGTGTATTCACACTTCTTCCAGTCACAACAGTATCAGTATCTTTGGCTTTAATAACAGCATCTTTATAGTTTTCATGAATTGGACATTCCTCTGCAACCAATAGACATGTTCCAATCTGTACGCCAATAGCACCTAAACTCAAAGCTGCCATCACACCACGTCCATCTCCAATTCCACCAGCTGCAATCACTGGAATATTGACAGCATCTACAACTTGTGGAACCAAAGCCATTGTTGTCATTTCACCAACATGTCCACCTGATTCTCCACCTTCAACAATCAAAGCATCAGCACCAGCTCTTTCCATACGTTTAGCCAAACCAACGCTAGGCACAACTGGTAAAACTTTAATTCCAGCTTCTTTGAGTTTTGCCATATAAGGTCCGGGATTTCCCGCTCCTGTTGTCACAACATGAACGCCTTCTTCGACAATAACATCAATAATTTCACTGGCATATGGATTCATCAACATGACATTGACACCAAAAGGCTGATCTGTTAATTGTTTACATTTTTGGATTTCTTCACGTGTTTGAGCTGCATCCATTGATCCTGTCGCAATAATCCCTAAACCACCACTATTAGAAACACAGGCAGCAAAGGAAGCAGTTGCAATATTCGCCATAGCTCCTTGAATAATAGGGTATTTAATATTTAATAATTCATTTAATAACACTTTATTGTCCTCCTCTATTGTCAATAAGAGTTGCTCCATAAGTTAATCCAGCACCAAATCCAACCAAAATAACACGTCCCTTTTCAGGAATCTTTCCTTCTCTTTGTGCCATTGCATAAGCAATAGGAATACTGGCCGCTGAAGTATTTCCAAACTCTTGAAGATTCATATAAAATTTTGATAAATCGACTTTCATCTTTTTTGCCACATGAGAAATAATACGATAATTCGCCTGATGTGGAATAATCAAATCAATATCATCTATAGAAAGTCCTGACTGATCCAAAACATTTTCAATAGAATCTTTTAAAACTCTAATTGCAAATCTAAACACATCATTTCCTTTCATATTTAAATAATGTGTTGATGCTCCCTGATTTTGTAAATCATGAACTAAAGGCAATCCTTGAGCATGTAAGACTTCCTGTAAGTCTCCTTCACTATTGGCATAGTGATAAAGTTTTGTATCTCCTCGACCAAGAACCATCGCACCTGCACCATCCCCAAATAAAACGCAAGTTGAACGATCATTCCAGTCAATCATCTTACTAATTGTTTCACTACCAATGACTAAGATATGATGATATCTGCTTAATAAATCACTGGCAATCTGAAAAGCATATAAAAATCCACTACATGCTCCATTAATATCAAAAGCAAAGACAGGACAATCATTTAATCCCAGTTTTGCCTGAACAAGACAAGCTGTTGAAGGTGTCATACAATCTGGTGTCATTGTTGCGACAATAATCACTTCAATGTCTTCTTTTTGAATATGTGCATCTTCAATCGCCTGTAAACTGGCTTTATAAGCCAAATCACTTGTATTTTCAGTTTCACTCACATAACGTGATGAAATACCTGTTCTTTGTACAATCCATTCATCACTTGTTTCAACTCTTTTTTCTAAATCAAAATTCGTTACTTTCTTTTGAGCTTTGACAAACCCTGTTCCTAATATTTCTATTGAACTCATGACATAACTCCTATCTTACGGAACTTCTGATAACGTTTTGCCAATAAATCTTTTTCTTTTGTATGAGTTAAAACATCTAATTCTTTTTGTAAATACTGATCAATATTATCTAATACAAGTTTTAAATCATTTTGCATACCACCTGTTGGTTCTTTGACCAAATAATCAGCAATCCCTTTATCATATAAATCATACGATGTTAGTTTCATCACTTCAGCCGCTTCTTGAACACGACTATCATCTTTCCATAAAATACTTGCAAAACCTTCAGGTGATAAAACAGAATAAATGGCATTTTCTAACATACAAATACGATCGGCAACACTTAAAGCTAATGCTCCTCCACTACCACCTTCTGATAAGACAATACAAATAACAGGTGTTTTCAAATCAGAAAAAGTGTATAAACATTCAGCAATCGCCTGTGCCTGTCCCCTCTCCTCAGCTTCGATACCAGGATAAGCTCCTGCGGTATCTACAAAAGTAATGATTGGTCGATGAAACTTTTCGGCTTGTCTGGCAAGTCTGAGAGCTTTACGATAACCTTCAGGATTACACATTCCAAAATGACGGTTCAAATTTTCTTCCAATGTCTTTCCTTTGGCTTGTGCAATAACAGTGACTGGCATATCGTGAAAATAACCAATTCCCCCAATAATAGCCTGATCATCTCCATAACATCTATCCCCATGAAGTTCATAGAAATGGTCAAACAATCCCTCAATAAAATCACTTGCTTTTGGTCGTGATGGATGTCTTGCGATAGACACACGATCCCAAGCAGTTAAATGATGATATGTTTCTTTTGTGAGAGTATCAATCTCTTGAGAAAGTTCATCGAACTCTTTTTGATCTTCTGTTACAGCTCTTTTAGCCTGTAACTCTTTTATTTTTCTTTCATTATCTACGAGGCTCATAATTTTCCTCCATGTAATTTTAATAAATCTGAAATAACATTTTTCAAATCATGTCTTTCCACAATCATATCAATAAAACCTTTTTCAAGTAAGAATTCTGCAGTTTGGAAACCTTCAGGTAACTCCTGCTTAATTGTATCTTGAATAACACGTTTTCCAGCGAATCCAATCATGGCCTGTGGTTCAGCAATGATAATATCTCCCAGCATCGCAAAGCTGGCACTGACACCACCTGTTGTGGGATGTGTTAATAAGGCTATATAAAGACCTCCTTGATTTGAAAAGCGTTTTAAAGCAGCACTGATTTTAGCCATCTGCATTAAAGAATCAATACCTTCTTGCATTCTGGCTCCACCACTGGTACAACTAATAATCAATGGTAATTTTTTACGTGCAGCCAGTTCTACTGCTTTACATATTTTTTCACCAACAACTTTTCCCATACTTCCCATCATGAAACGAGAATCCATGACACATAAGACAACACGACTCTGGTTGATTTTACCAACACCACAAATGACAGCTTCATTCATACCAGTTGACATCCAGGCTTTTTTTAGCTTTTCATCGTAACCAGGAAAATTTTCATTGTTAGATGTTTTATCTTTTTCAAAATATTCTTTCCAAGTGCCTTCATCCATTAAATCACGTATACGCTGTCTGGCACTGATTTTCATATGATGACCACATTTAGGACAAACATAATCATTTTCGATAAGTGAAAAATAAGGAATAGATTCATGACAATGATCACATTGTTTAAAGATATTTTCAGGAATTTCTTTTTTTTCTTTAATCTTATGTCTATTTAACCATGATGAGAATTGTTTTAATTCTTCATTTCTTTTTTTAAACAATTGATCCATTATCTTTCAACTCCTTTATAAATGTTTCACAGAAGCTTGTATCATAACTTCCTTCAATAAATTCTTTAGAATGTAGAACATAATAATGGAATTTTGTATTCGTTGAAATACCATCAATAATGACTTCACTTAACGCTGCACGCATTTTTTTAATACATTCTAGACGTGTTGGTGCAAAAGTAATCAATTTTAAAATCATCGAATCATAATAAGGTGAAATTTCACACCCACTATACATGGCACTATCCACACGTACTCCTCTTCCACCCGGTAAATGCATAAATGTTATTTTTCCAGGTGTTGGCGCAAAATCACGATTCATATCTTCAGCATTAATACGACATTCTAAAGCATATCCATTTTGATGAATATCTTCTTGCTTGTATGGAAGTTTTAATCCTTCAGCAACCTTAATCTGTAACTTGACTAAATCAATACCACAAATCATCTCTGTAATAGGATGTTCAACCTGAATACGTGTATTCATTTCCATAAAATAATATTGTCCGTGTTTATCTAATAAAAATTCAATTGTTCCAACACTATTATATCCCACATGATGACAAGCTTTGATGGCATCTTCAAACAATCTTTGACGCACATCTTTCTTTAAAATATGACATGGTGCTTCTTCAATCATCTTTTGATGACGTCTTTGAAATGAACAATCTCTTTCAAATAAATGAATCACATGACCATGATGATCACCAATGACTTGAACTTCAATATGTTTTGGATTTTCAATTAATTTTTCTAAATAGACATCATCATCACCAAAACAAGCTTTGGCTTCAGCTTTGGCATTGAGATATTGTGTTTCAAACTCTTCTTCATTATGAACTACACGCATACCACGTCCACCACCACCATTGCTGGCTTTAATCATAACGGGATATCCTATATCTTCAGCAACCTTTTTTCCCTGTTCTACAGTTTCAATGACTTCTTTAGAACCAGGAATCACAGGAACTCCTGCTTCTTTCATCATCTTTCTTGCGGCAGACTTATTTCCTAACATATCAATAATATCAGGTGATGGTCCTACCCAGATCAATCCACATTGAATAACAAGTCTGGCAAATTCACTGTTTTCACTTAAAAAACCAAATCCTGGATGAATCGCATCACATCCCGTATTGCAGGCCGCCTGAATAATCGCATTCATATTCAGGTATGACTCATTAGCTAATGGTCCACCAATACATACAGATTCATCCGCTAATTGCACGTGCAAAGAATGTTTATCAGCTGTTGAATAAACGGCAACAGTCTGAATTCCCATTTCTTTACATGTACGTATAATTCTGACTGCGATTTCTCCACGATTGGCAATCAATAATTTTTCAATCACATTATCACCTTACCCTATCATCATTAAAGTCTGATCATATTCAACTGTTTGACCATCTTGAACTTCAATAGATAAAACTTTTCCAGAAACAGTTGCTTTAATTTCATTCATGACTTTCATGGCTTCAATGATACAAATCGTGTCTCCTTCTTGAATCATATCTCCAACTTTGACATAAGGTTCTTTTCCCGCACCACTTGATTGATAATATGTTCCAACAATTGGACTTTTGATAGGTGTGCCTGTTTCCTGAATTGTTTCTTCATTGTGTTCACTAGGTGTTTTGACATCGGTAGGTGTTATGATTTGTTTTGCTTCTATATCTTTTTCTAATGTGATATGTAAATCACCATCAGTTAAATCCATCTTAGATATTTGACTTTCTTCAAACATCTTCATAATTGATTTAATTTTTTCAGTATCCATACATGTTCCTCCTTAGAAAAATAAGCTAAGTGAAACCTTAGCTTATTGTTTAGATTCAATTAATTTCACAATATCTTCTACAGTTACTAATGCAGCTAATTCTTCATCAGAAATTTCAACGTCGAATTCTGTTTCTAAATCTAAAGATAATTCAACAGCTGCTAAAGAATCAATTCCTAAATCATCTTTTAAGTTAGATTCTAATTTAATTTCTTCTCCATCAATATTTAAAGATTCTACTAATGCATCTTTTACTTGTTCAAACATGATATGTCCTCCTATGTGCTTACTTAAAATTTTTTATATTCTTACTTCAAATTTTTGAAGTAATGTTAATATACACCTCTTTTTTAGATTTGTAAATAGATTTTCATTAATTTATTTAAAATTTTTTATATAATTTTTTTAAAGTATTTACAAAAAAAAAAAAGATAGAACAATATTTTCTACTGTTCTATACTTCAATATAAATACTTTCATCAGCATTGTTTGAACATATAATAATGACTATATGAATTGAAAAAAATTGATAAAAAAAATATGCACATTGCATATTTTTAATCTTCATGATACATTATACTTGAATTTCTCTCAATAAGGTAACATGGCAATTGTATTCTCATTGAATTTAATTTTTTACCATTAAGTAATGATTGATGCAATAATGAAGCTCCTAATTCTCCCATTTCATCAGCTGGAGCATAGACAGTTGATAAAGATGGTGATGTAAAATTACCTGCATCAATATTATTAAATCCTATAATAGAAACATCTTGAGGTACGCGAATGTTTAAATCTTGTAATGCTCTCATTGCTCCTATTGCAATTGGATCATTAACAGCAAATAATGCACTCGGCAATTTTTGTATTTGAGCCATTTCATAAACCAAATTATATCCTGCTTCACTCGTCAAATCTTTTTCTAAAGAAAATTCTTGGTATTCCATATGAAATTCTTGACAATATTTAATAAAGCTTCTTTTTCTTGTTTGAATATGATGGTTTAACTCATTATACTCACTTCTTCCTAAAAATCCGATTTTTTTATGCCCAAGATCATGAAAGTATTTCACAACCTGATACATAGCATCATCAAAATCCAAAGTGATACAACATTCAGTAATCGGACTCATATCCATATCAAGAAAAATAATATTCTCTGTCATCTCACATAATTTTTCAAGATGAAAAGAAGAAATTTTACCAATACAAATTATTCCATGTACATTTTGCAAAACACTTTCCACATCAATATCACCTTCACGTACTCTTCTCATTGCAATATGATGTGTCTTCAAATATTTTTCTACTGATTGCAACAAAGTGATATAATAAGTGTCTCGAATTTCTTGTTCATATGTATAACATTGAATAATAGCAACAACAAGTTTGGTATTTTGATTTGAATTTTTTCTTGGTTTAGGTACATAGTTTAATTTTGCTACTGCTTCCTGTACTTTTGTTCTTGTTTCCAAGGAGACATTTAATGTATCATCTTCTCTTAATATTCTCGATACTGTCGCTATTGATACATTTGCATATTTTGCAACATCTTTTAAAGTAACCATTTCAATGTCTCCCTCCTCTCATTATTCTTTATTATAAGTGAATTCCAATGAAATTTCTATACTTATTATGCGATATAACAACAAAAAATAAGAAACCCTATTTTTACAAAAATGTAAAAATAGGGTTTCAATAAACAATATTCTATTATTTATGAATATCTATATATATGGGTTTATCATTCAATATAATTTCATCAGCAAAAACACCTTCAGTTTCAAATATAACAATAATATTTTCACCACGTTTTAAAAACGGTCCTGGTATATAAAGAGAACCTGTTGGTCCAACTTGATAAAATCTCCCACAATGATGACCATTAACAAGAACGATACCTTTTCCAAAATTTGTCACATCAATAAATGTTTCATTCGGTATTTCATCAATTGTAAAAACAAATTGATGAAATGCTGGTCCACCAATATATTCTTTAGACCAATCAATAGCATCTGTTTTATTAAAATTTAAGCAGTAGTGTTTCCATTTTTTAGTGAAATGTATATCTATTAATACCCCTGTGCGAATCCCTTTTTTTTGGGTATCAGCCTGCAACTTAGCACCATAATTCACTCTGCCCATATTTTCAACAAGAATTTTTAAATCATTTTGATTATCTAAAGATGTTTCAAATAAGATTTCATCACCTATTTCTTCCTGATATTGCACACCTATAAATTTATTATTCACATATATTTGAATGCGATCACGCGCATCAATAACTCTTAGTCTAGACTGCTTTGTATAACTCTGAAAATCATGTTGATAGACAACATATCCATAATAATGATCAAGTTCTTCCATTGTGAGTGGCCAAGAATTCTCTATAATTGTTGATATTTGTTCTATTACACTAAAAAGCGATACTCTATTTTTACATTTTACACTTCCGTAGCTGCATGTTTTTCTACGATTTTCAAGGCGATGCTGTTCTCCAGTAATCAATTCTCTCATAAGATGGTATTTTTCAGTTTTAGCTCCGTACTCTGTTAAAATTGCATCATAATCATATGAAGTAATTTGAGGAAGGTCTTTTTCTTTTCGAGCAGAGCATCCATTCATCCAACCAAAATTCGTTCCCCCATGAAACATATAAAAGTTCACACTTCCAATTTCTAACATTTCCTTAACACTTTCTATAAACTCCTGAGGATTTCTACGAATAATTTCTTGATTCCATCTATTAAACCAACCATCCCAAAATTCCATACACATAAGAGGCGCTTCAATATCATGTCTTTGCATAAATTTTTCTAATATTTCCATATTTTCTTTAGCATGTGAACCAAAATTTCCTGTTGGAAAAACATCTTCATTAATCAAACTTCCTGCTTCTAAAGCTTCATTCCAAGTGCCATCAGCAGTGAAAACAGGAACTTGAATACCATAATCACGCATCAGTTTAAAAACCTTTTTGAGATATTCTTTGTCTTCACCATATGAACCATATTCATTTTCTAATTGTGCTAAAATAATAGAACCATTTTTATGAATCTGATACTGTGACACTTTAGGTAACAGTATAGAGAAGTATTGTTCAAGACATTTCATATATTGCTCATCATCACTTCTCAATCTTATTCCAGAGTATTTTAATAACCAAGCTGGTAAGCCACCCATTTCCCACTCTGCACAAATATATGGCGATGCTCGCAATATCACATACAATCCTAATTGATGAGCTAAACTTAAAAATCTTTCAATATCTTTTATCCCATCAAAATCATATTCTCCTTGTTTTGGCTCATGAAGATTCCATGGAACATATGTTTCCACAGTATTACATCCCATATCAATAAGATCTAATAGCGTATCTTCCCAATATTCTGGCACAATTCTAAAGTAATGGACAGCACCCGAAATGATTTTAACAACTTTACCATTTATATAAAAATCCTTTTTGATTTCAATACTTCCCAAGCGATTTCTCTCCTTTATAATTTTTCAAATTTTGGATTATTTGCAAGTTTAACAAAAGGTAAATAAATAGCAATTGCCAAACCTAAATTAATGAGTGACAATATAATTGATTTCCAGTCAAAACCAGTTGCAAAGAATCCATATAATACTGGTGGCATTACCTAAGTCACATTTTGTGTAACAGGTGACACTAACCCTAACGCTGTTGCACCATATGCTACTGTTGATAAAACAATAGGACAAAGTAAAAATGGAATAAACATAAGTGGATTCAAAACCGTTGGTAAACCATACATAACAGGTTCACCTATATTAAAGAGTACAGGCGCAATTCCTAACTTTGCAACCTCTCTGTAATGTTTATTTCGAGATTGCCAGAATATTGCAATAAGAAGTCCTAATGTTGCATACCAGACAAAAGCTCCATATGAAACACTTGTCCATAAATACGGAATATCCTTTCCTAATTGATAAGCCTCTAAATTTGCTAAAAGAGCAACTCCAAAAACACCTTCCATAATTGGTGCCATAACATTGCCACCATGAATACCAAAAAACCAAAACAACTGAGTCAAGAAAGCAACCATAATAATAGACAATGGATTTTGAGATAAACCTAATAAAGGCATCTGTAATACATCATAAATCCAATCAATAATCAACTGCCCTGTCATCAAATTAAAAGCATATGTAATTATAGCAACAATATACATGGCAATAAATGCTGGAATAATAGAAGTAAATGGAACTGCGATTGCTGGTGGTACTGAGTTCGGTAATTTAATAGTCCATTTCTTTTGCATACATTTGCTGAAAATAACTACAGCGATAAAACCAATAACAATTGCAGTAAAATACCCACGTGAATTTATTTGATTTCCTGGAATAAGTCCACTGATTGTTACAGATAACTGACCATCCACATATGATAATCCTGTGACTTTATTAATCATTTCAGCCAAACCATGATCTATTGCAGATAATGAGAATGTTTGAGTTATAGATGTTCCCAATGACACAACAAAAGATGCCAAGGCTACCAGGCCACCAGATAATTTATCAGTTTCATAAACTTTTGCGATGTTATAACCTAAAGCAAAAATAAATACTAACGAAACAATGGCTAAACTTCCATTAAAAATCAATCCATTAATTGCAATTAACCATTGAAATGTTTCTGTAATTTGAGTCCACCCAAATTCAGAAGGAAAATCAGATAGAAATGCATTGAGTAATAATGCGATTGATCCAGTCATAACAACAGGCATAGTTGCTATAAAAGAATCACGAAGAGCAACAAGATGTTTTTGTGATCCAATCTTTGTTGCTATAGGCAGCAGTTTTTCAGACATGAAGTCCATAAATTGTTGATACATAATATTCTCCTTTTTTATCAATATTAGATACGATATCATCGATGTTTTATATCCATTTTTATTATAATTATTTTTACATAAAATTTCAATATTTTTTTACTTATTTTACTATTATTTTTACTATTATTTTACTAAAATCTTTATTTTATTTACTTATTATAAGTATTTTTTATAAAAAG
>NZ_SJOR01000012.1:0-59179 GCF_012027715.1 Massilimicrobiota sp. SW1139
GCCTTTGCAAGTCTTTTTTTTACTTTTTTTCGTTTTTTTGTTTTTTGATGGTTTAATCATCACATTTTTCTTAGAAAATAAACGTCTTTTCCTTTAAAACATTCAATTTTCTTATTTATAATATAAATTTACTTACAAATTTCCTGACTATCTAAAATAATTGTTACTGGTCCATCATTAATAAGCGAAACTTTCATATCAGCTCCAAACACACCAGTCTGCAACTCAATCCCGTGTTCTTTAATTTTTTCATTAAAATAATCATACAATGGTATAGCATATTCAGGTTTTGCAGCATGAATAAAACTAGGTCTTCTTCCTTTTTTACAATCCGCATACAATGTAAACTGAGAAATAGATAAAATACTCCCATGAACATCTTGCAAAGATAGATTCATTTTTCCATTTTCATCTTCAAAAACACGTAAACTAATCATCTTATCAACAATCTTATCGACAATTTCTTTTGTATCATCTTGACAAAAACCCACCAAAACCATAAATCCTTTTTGAATTTGTCCATATACACTCCCATCAATTGTAACACTACTTTCTTTAACTCTTTGAACAACAACTTTCATTATATCCTCCATTTCCCTGTATCTTCATTAATAAGATACAAACTCTATAATTAAAACCCAATTTTGCATTAATTCAAATCAATTGAGTACATTTCTCTATAAAATATTTTTATTATCAATATTCACAACAAATTTCATTTTCGCATTTTTCACCTATCCTTATACCTTGAAAAATGCTATAATCATTATATCAAAATTATAGAAAAAGGAAAGATTTTATGGCAACAACTTTAGCACATCGTATGCGTCCAACATCTTTAAAAGATGTTCTTGGTCAAAAACATATAGTCGGAGAAAATGCTTTATTTTCTCAATTTGTTAAAAAAAAACATCCTATGTCTACTATTCTTTATGGTCCACCTGGATGCGGAAAGACAACAATTGCATCAGCTCTAGCTAACGATTTAAATATTCCATATCGCCTTTTTAATGCTTCCACTGGAAACAAAAAAGAAATGGATATAATTATTGAAGAAGCAAAACTTTCCGGTGAACTCTTTGTCATTATTGATGAAGTTCATCGTCTTAATAAAGATAAACAAGATCACCTTTTACCCCATATTGAAAATGGATTACTTATTATTGCTGGATGTACAACAGCAAATCCTTATCACTCTATTAATCCTGCCATTCGTTCGCGTTGTCAGATAGTAGAAGTTAAACCTTTAAGTCAAGACGATATTATTCTTGGATTAAACCGTGCTTTAACTGCAGAAAATGGTTTGAATAATGCATATCAAGTTGAAGATGGTGTCTTATCATATATTGCTCAATTAAGTAGTGGTGATATTCGTTATGCTTATAACTGCTTAGAAATCAGCACTATTCTTTCTGAGGATTCACTTATTACTTTAGATACTGTTCAAAAATCTTTATTTAAGGCTAATGCTCAATTTGATAAAGATGAAGATCAATATTATGATACATTAAGTGGTTTACAAAAATCTATACGTGGTAGTGACCCTAATGGTGCAATGTACTATCTAGGAAAATTAATAGAAGCTGGTGACATAGAATCTTTAGAAAGAAGAGTGATTACAACAGCATATGAGGATATAGGCTTAGCCAATCCAAATGCCTGCATGCGTACCGTCATCGCTTTTCAAGCAGCTAAAGTTATTGGCTTCCCTGAAGCACGCATTCCTATCGCAAGCGCTATTATTGATTTATGCCTATCACCAAAATCGAAGTCATCTGAAGCGGCTATTGATGCTGCTTTAGCATCTTTAGCTAAACACCCTTATCCAGCACCAAACTATTTACGATTAACACCTGTAGGACTTGAAGAAGATGAAAAATATAACTATAATCGTCCTGAACTTTGGGAATATATTCAATATCTTCCTGATCCAATCAAAAAAGAACAATTTTATATTCCATGGATGACAAGTTCTTATGAAAAAGCACTTGCTGAAAACTATCGTCGTATACTTAAACACGGAAGAACTCATCACCTTAAAGAACTTAACAAAAAATAAAAACATCTATCGTTTTATCATCAATCAAAACAATAGATGTTTTTTTGTTTTCTTAATTTGTATACTTTGCTACTATTTCATTCATCTGATCCCATTTCTTTTCCATATCTGACACCAGTTTTAATTGAGTACGACAACGAACTAAATTATGTGTTGGATATTGAATTTTAAAATAAGTATCACCTTGCAAATAGTCAGTTAAAAAACGCATTCCACATTCAAATGTCATCACTTTTGCCCCAATAGGAAGAGCTTTAATTTCAGATAATGTCAATTTCCCTTGACAACCTTCAAGAAATCCTTTTGTATATATTTCAAATAAATGCATGTCACACTCAACTTTTGATAAATCTTTTTCATCTTCTAAAGCAGTGCTTGCACCAAAACGAATAGAATCACCAAAATCATTAACAACCAACCCAGGCATCACTGTATCTAAATCAATTATACAAATGCCCTCATGTGTCTTATCATCAATCAAAATATTATTTAATTTTGTATCATTATGAGTTACACGTAATGGAAGTTCCCCGTTTTCTTGCATTTCTGTTAATATATTTGCTATGTCTTCTCTTTGTAAAATAAATTGAATCTCATCTTGCACATCTTTTGCACGATGCATTTTATCTTCTTCTACTGCTGTTTTAAACACTTCAAATCTAGCTTTTGTATTATGAAAATCAGCAATTGTTTCATGTAAAGTGCTCGCAGGATAATCACTTAGTAAGTTTTGAAACTTTCCAAAAGCTAAACCACTTTGATAAAAGTCTTCTTCTGTTCTGACTTCATCATAACCCGTTGCCCCAACAATAAAATGATAAGCGCGCCAATAATCACCATCACTATCTTTACAATACGGTTTTCCATCCTTTGCCAAAATAACAGTAAGTGTTTCTCTTTCTGGATCTCCACCATTCTCAATAATTTTTTTTCTTAAAAACGCTGTAACATTTAAAATGTTTTCCATTAATTGTTCAGGATTTATAAAAATTTTTGTATTCATGCGTTGTAAAATAATAGGAACAATGCCCATATGTTTTATTTTAAATTTAACTAAATAAGTATCATTAATATGTCCACTACCAAATGGTTCTATTGTAAATAATTCGCCTGAAAAATCAAATTGGTTTATGACTTCTTTTACTTTCAAATGATTATTCATCATAAATACCCCACAACTTTTGAGGATATAAACCCTGCTGTTTCATACGTTGAATCGCTTCTTCCACAACTGGCTTATCAGCTTTATATGTGACACCATACCATTTAGCAGGTGATTTTAAAACTTGTACAGTTGCCTTTTTTTCCTGCAATAATCTACTCACAACATCAGGAATAAAATATTCACATTTCAATGGGTTATCTTTTAAATTCTGATCTAAAAATGTTGGAAATCCTTGAACAATTTCTTCAATGATTTTTTGACTAAATCCCCATAAATTCATAGAAACAATTGTTCCTTTAGGCACTGCAAACCATTGGTCATCTTCCTGATACATTGCACCATTTAAATCAGCTTTAATTTTTGTGCGCTCAGTAATGCTACATAAATAATTTTGTTCATCAACTTCACAAATTCCTCGTGCTACTGTTCCATTTTCAGTCAGCGTATTTTCAATACAGTAACCTACCATAGCCATACGATATAGTTCATCATCTTGATGACTAGCCAAATAATGATAAATCATTTGAAAAGATTCAAAGCCATAGTAATCATCCGCATTGATCACTGCAAAAGGTCCATGAATCCATTGACGACAACAATAAAGTGCATGTGCTGTTCCCCATGGTTTATAACGTCCATCAGGCATCTGATATCCTTCTGGCAAATCATCAATCTGTTGAAAAGCATAATGAACATGCATTATATTTTCTATACGTTTACCAATCGTATTTTTGAAAATGTCTTCATTTTCTTTTTTAATGACAAAAACAACTGTATCAAATCCTGCTCTTTTGGCATCAAAAAGAGAAAAGTCAATAATAATATGTCCATCTTGGTCAACAGGATCTATTTGTTTCAATCCACCATATCTACTTCCCAATCCTGCAGCCATAATGACAAGAACTGGTTTTTCCATGTATTATTCTCCTCTCTTAAATTTCTACCCATCTTAATTCCATTGGTTCTAAATCTAATGTTTCTACTTTTTCACCATGAATATATAAATCCGTTGATAGTGAATCTGTTGTATTGTTAATAACAGCTATTTTTCCTACTTTTTCAAAAGCAGCGACTTCTGTATTCACATTACTTACATAGAATTTCTTCATTTCACTCTCTTTACCAGCAGCCCAATAAATAGCACGTAATAATAAACGACAATTTTGTGGTGAATAAGGCAATCCAGCAAAATAGACACTTCGTCCTTTTCCATAAGTATTAGTAACGAGCTGTGCATAACCATGATGTTGACTCAAAATCTGATAATTTTCACCATGAGCATAAATTCCATCCATTCCTTCTCCAAAATCAATGTCTTCATCAATATCTTCTAATAGGAAATGATTTGAATTCACTTGATTATATTTGTCATGACTCAAAGTAAAACCAACTTCTTTATCAACACCTAAAACATCACTCAATTGGAAAAATTGTCCCTGATATTGATAAGCTGTTGGATCACCGACACCGATAAATCCACCACCTTGATCTACCCATTTTCTAATACGTGTAACAACTTCTTCATCAATCCAGTTCTCAGCTCCTGACCATGAAGTATATTGTGCTCCTGCATTAATAATAACTTTATATTGATCTAATGCACCCTTTTTCACATCTTCAAAATTAATAAACTCAATATCAATTGGCATACCACTTAAACATTCAATAATTCCCACATAAGAATAAATTTCTCGATACCAAATTGAATGATGAACTTGATTATTCATCCATTTTCTACATGCTCCCCAGCAATTTAAAATAGCGACTTTAAATGGAGATACATATGCTTGAGTTCCCTGAATAGTCTGATGAATTTCTCTAAATTCATCTACAACATGTTTAATTGTATCAATAAATCCAGGCCATTCTAACGCCAGCTTTAAATACCCTCCATAACCAATACGATCTAATGGACTACGTAAAATAGCACGACGTGCTTTTAGCCAATTATTATGAGCTTCCCCAATAGGATCGCCACCTTCACAGAAAACATCTGGGAAAAAGTATGGAAGTAAACGTCCTTCAGTGTACTTAACACCTTTAATATCCGAAATCATCCTCATCGTTACTCCATCACCTACAGAGCCTACAACAGCATCAAGTCCTATTGATTCAAAATAAGGGCCATATGGTTCTGTCCCAATCCAGTGATCTCCTAAAAACATCATAGCTTCTTTTCCATAACTATGAACAATATCTACAAGTTCTTTAGCTAGTTGACAAACTTCCTGCTGTTGAAACTCAATAAAATCTTTAAATTCTTTTGACGGAACTCTAAACAATGAATTATGATATCCCTGATCAACAATAAATTCAGGTCTAAATTTATATCCTGCCCATTTCTCAAATTTTCTTAAAATATAAGGTGAAACACTAGCACTATACCCAAACCATTCAACAAATTTCTCTCTTTTTTGTTCATCAAAAGTTAAAGTAAATTGATGGAAAAAAGTTGTAAAACGAATGACATCAACTTGAGGATGATCTTCACAGAATTTTTTTAATTTCTCTTTTACATATTTTTGTGTTTTCGGTTGTCTCACATCATATGTCAATTGATGTGGGGCATCTTTCCAGTCATTTGTTATAAAATTATACATATGAACAGGATCCCAAATTAAAAATGCTAAAAAACTAACTGTATATACATGATATGGGATTGTTTGTATTGTAACAGTTCCTTGATCTTGATCATATTCCCAACAATCAGGTGAAACAACTTCTCCTGTCGTACGATCAATAACTTCCCACCAAACTTTTGGGTCATCAATAAAATTAGGCTTTAACTGTTCAGTATGAAATCCTTTCATTAAAGTAATTGTTAAAGATGACTGTTTTGCTGTATAACGATCTGTTATAAGATACTCTTGTTGAATTTCTTCAGGATTCGCGAGTGCCCATTCATTATCTTTTCTTGTTGTATAATAAGTAGCATAAACCTTTGCATCCATATCCAACAATTCTTGTGGCATTTGCGTTCCATCACAATCTCTAATTGCATCAGCTCCTAGACTTTCTTTAAGTGCTATTGTTTCATCAATAACATCTAAATCAGTAGGGAGTGTAAGTCGTCCATAATTTTTCATGATTCTTTTTCTCCATTTTCTAATATATTTAATTCACTCTCTTTATCAAAGAAATGTGCTTTATTCATCAAATATGTAAATGAGCCCTGATCCCCAGTTCTTAAAGCGGTACTTCCAGGAACTTTCACCACAAATGGCTGATTATCTTTTGTCATATGAATATAGCTTTCTGCACCCATTAATTCTACAACATCTATTTCACTTTGAAATGATGATTCAGGATGCGACATGATATAATGAGGATGTGTTGATATATCTTCTGGACGAATGCCCATTGTGACAACCTTACCTATATATCCTTTTTCTTTTAATATTGTTCCTTTATCTTCAGGAATTTTCAAACTGATATCTGAAAGTTCAATATACATTTTGCCTTCTTTTTCAACGATTTTTCCATCTCTAAAATTCATTTGCGGACTTCCAATAAATCCAGCTACAAATTTATTAATTGGATGTTCATATAAAAATGTTGGGGCTGCAACCTGTTGAATGCGACCATCTTTCATAACAACAATTCTTGTTCCCATTGTCATCGCTTCAGTTTGATCATGTGTGACATAAATAAAAGTTGTCCCTAATTGTTGATAAATTTTTAAAATTTCAACTCTCATCTGTACTCTTAATTTTGCATCAAGATTGCTTAATGGTTCATCCATTAAAAAGACTTTTGGTTCACGAACAATTGCTCTTCCCAATGCTACACGCTGTCTTTGTCCACCAGATAATGCTTTTGGTTTTCGATCTAGATATTGTTCAATATCAATTGCTTTTGCTACTGCTCTTACACGTCTATCTATTTCATCCTTAGGAACTTTTGCAATTTTTAATCCAAATGCTATATTATCATAAACAGACATATGAGGGTATAATGCATAAGACTGAAACACCATTGCTATATCACGATTTTTAGGTGCTACATCATTCATCAATTGACCATCAATATAAAGTTCTCCTGAAGAAATATCTTCTAATCCTGCAATCATTCTTAATGTTGTAGATTTTCCACATCCAGATGGTCCTACAAAAACAATAAATTCTTTATCGGCAATATCTAAGTTAAAATCAAAAACCGCCTGTACCTGATTATCATATATTTTATCAATATGTTTTAAAGATAGTGTTGCCATATAATTCCTCCTACTTATATTTTTTATTGTACATATACAGCAAGATCAATAGTCCTGCTAAACCAATCAACTCTAAAACTAAACCTGTATATCCCACCAGACTTTGACCATAACAGACTAAAGCAAAGGAAACAACAAAACAAACAATTGCGATAATATTTTTTGTTATTTGACTCATACTTTCACACCTCTAATCTTTTAATCCGCCAAGCGTCATACCTTGCGTTAATTTCTTTTGAACTAAGATATATAGTATTAATGTAGGCAACATGACAATCACAAGACCCGCATATAATTGTCCATAATTAGCTGCTGCCATCTGTCCTTTAGATAAAGTGACTAAACCTACTGGTAAAGTTTTTGAAGCCCCAGGCATTAATGTTAAAGCGATGATATATTCATTCCAAAAAGCTAAAAAGTTAAATAGAATAACAGTAATAATACTTGGTTTAGCCATTGGAGCCATAACTTTAATTAAAGTTTTAAAATAACCGCATCCATCAATAAATGCTGCTTCTTCATAAGCTTTTGGTAATGTCTTAAAATAACCACTTAATAAATAGATAGTAAATGGTAAAGCTGTAGAAGCATAAACAACTGCTAAAACAAATATGTTATCCAAAAAGAAAGTTTGACCAAATAAATTATAAATCACATCATCCCAATCTAATAACATCAAGAAAATAGGCACCACAATATAGTTAACATTAATAAAAAGTCCTGCCATAAATAAAGTATTAATAATTTTCTTACCAGCAAAGTCAAATCTTGCTAGAACATAAGAAGCCGGTAAAGCAATGATAACCAGTAAAATTAAACTTAATGCTGTTACAATCACAGAATTCAATAAATATTCAGCCATATGTGCTTTTTCAAAAGCATCAATAAAGTTTTGAAAATAAAAACTCATTGGTAACGTCCATGGACTCCCTTGAAACTCTGCATTTGTTTTTAATGAAGAAACAAACACCCAGGCAACAGGAACAATAATAGAAATAGCCAAAGAAATCAATGCTACATAGACAAATATTTTATATAACTTTTCTGTACTCATTTTTTTCATATGTCTACCTCCCTAGTATTCCAATTCATCACGTTCAGTTATCTTATTAATCGTAGCACTTAACAAGAAAGAAAATAAGAATGTTACAGCCCCAATGGCCATACCATATCCATAACTTGCATTATTGTATGCCTGATCGTAAAGATAGAATAATAAAACACGACTTGCTCCATCTGGTCCTCCAGTTGTCATAACTTGCACAAGTAAAAAACTCAAGTTAATTGTACTAATAACGAAAAATGTTAATGTTGTACGAATATTTGTCCAAATCAAAGGAAGCGTAATCATAAAGAATTGTTTGATTTTACCACATCCATCTAATTCAGCAGCTTCATAATAATGGGCTGGAATAGATGACATACTTGCCATATACATAACCATATAATAACCTATAGCCTGCCATATTAAAGCAAAAGCAATGGAATACATAACAATAGACTGATTACCTAAAAATTGGACACCAATCCAACCTTCTCCATGAAACAGACTCAGAAAGCTATTCAATAATCCATTTGTTGAAGGGTCATAGATAGCACTAAAAATGGCTCCAATAACGACAATAGATAATATATTAGGAATATAGAAAATAACCCTAAAGAAATTCTGACCTTTCAATTTCTCTCTTACCAAAATGGCAGCAAATAAAATGGCTAAAGCAAGAGTAAAAACTGTCACAACGACAATGACAAATATTGTATTTTGGAACGCGCGAATAAAATTCATATCTTGAAATAAAATGGCAAAATTATTAATTCCGACAAATTCTTTGATATCTGAAAATCCACCCCATTTTAATGTCGACATTAAAAAGACATTGATTGTAGGATAAATCATAAATATAGCAAATAAAATAACTGCTGGAGCAAGACATAAAATCACAAAACGTCTTTTTTCCTTAGTTTTATTCATAAAATACCTCCTTTAAAAGGTAGGCGATTTTCCCACCGCCTACCTTCTATATTTTTTGACTATTTGTCTGCTTTTGCATTTGCTTCTGCTATTTTTGCAACTGCATCAACAGATTCTTGATACCATTGATCAACAGATTTATCTCCGTTCATTACAGAGTTAACTGATCCAAATAAAATACCAGTTTCACCTGTTAAAGTCACACCTTCAACAGCTTCAGCAGCCATGAATGTTGCACTATTTGTTTTTATACCTTTTTCAGATAATGTATACATAAATGCATCTGATTCAGCTACTCTCTTTTCAGAACCTTTAATAGGAATTAAATATCCTGCTTTATAAACTTCTTTACCATCATCATTCTTTTTCATTGCTTCTTCATCTAAAGCACCATATTTATAGAATAAGTCTGCTGCTTCATCACTATAACAATAAGCTAAGAATTGTAATGCAAGATCTTTGTTTTCAGCTTTTTCAGGAACATACATTTGTTCAACAAAGTTTGTTGAATAAGAATCTCCGCCAGCTTTAGCAGCTGGAATTCCAGTCATACCCCATTCGAAACCTTCAGGTGTCGTTGCTGCCATTTCACCAGGTAACCAAGTTCCATTAGGAATAAATAATGCATCTCCATCAATAACAGCTTGTTGATTTTTAACAAAATTATCACCATTAGCATTTGCTACTGTTGTAGGTAATGTATAATCTTTTAATTTTCCAACAATTTCAAATGCTTCTTTAACTTCAGGAAGTTTCCATGCTTCTGTATCATAAGCAATTAATTTAGCATAAACTTCAGGGCCAGCAGTTGCATTTAATAAAGAAGTAAAGAACGCATCAAAATATCCAGCAGTTGGATAAGTAAATAAGTAAATTCCTTCTTTCTTTGCTTTTTCTCCTAATTCAAACATTCCATCCCAATCAGTTGGTACTTCCCAACCTTTTTCTTTAAATAATCCAGCATTATAAAATAATCCACAAGGTGCGTTATTAAGTGGTGCTAAACGTAAAGTTCCATCACCATAAGGATCAGCAGTTGCTCCTTCAACAAATGATGTTAAAACTTTATCTTTCACTTTCACGTCTTCACCTGGAACTGTTTCATCCAATAACGCAGAAATATCAGCAATTTGTTTTTCTTTAATAAGTGTATCAGTTAATCCCCCAGTTGCTCCAACACTTAAGTAAATAATATCAGGAACATCTTTTCCAGAAGTCATTTTTGGTCTTAAAACATCACTAATCTTTTTATCAAATGTAGATTCTACTTTAACACCAGTTTTTTCTTCAAACTTTTTAATAACTTCTTCCCAACCTTTTGTTCCATAACCACCATCTAATCCGGCGATTTTTAAAGTTTTACTTTCATTACTAGATGTACTACTATTATTACTGCAGCCTGTAATTAATGTTGCACACATCAATAATGAAAGACCTAAAGATAACATTCTTTTCATTTTCATCTGTTATTTTCCTCCTCCATGATATCTTTCTAATAACAATATATATAAATGTAAGCGTTTTATCTATATCGAAATTGTTTATTTTTTTATATATCTTGCTATTATTTAAAAATGCGATATAATTAAAAAGGAAACGAAAGAGAGGAATATAATATGAGCAGTAATCGCATCAATATCGTTGATGATCAATTTTTTGACCATAAATCACAATTAATGTATATTTCGCATTCTAAATACGGAAGTGATTGGAAATCTTTAAAACATTTTCACCCTTTTACAGAAATTTTTTTTGTTTTGAATGGAAGAGGCAAATTCACTGTTGAAAATAAAACCTTTCCAATTAAAGAAAATGATCTCATTGTTGTTTCTCCTAATGTGTACCATTATGAGAATTCACAAGAAGATAAACCTTTAGAATATGTTGTATTAGGTGTAAAAGACTTATTATTTCAAATAGATGAAATCAATCCACATTTTATTTATCAAAATTTTAATAAGGATAGTGGTGATATTCGTTATTATTTTTCGCATCTATTAGTTGAAAGTAAAAATAAAGAAATAGGATATGATACTGTCTGTCAAAAACTATTAGAACTTTTATTACTTAAAATCATTAGAAAGCTCAACATTCAACTTCATTCACATCAATCTTCATTACCTATAAGACGTGAAATAAAAATGATTTGTCAATATATTGACCAAAATTATGCAAATAATATAACACTTGAATCTCTTGCTCAATATATGAAAATGAATAAGTATTACATGTCTCATGAATTTAAAAAATACATGCATATTTCACCTATTCAATATCTTATTGAACGACGCATTAAAGAATGTCAATCACTTTTAAGAACATCCAGTCTATCTATCTCAGAAATATCTGAAGCAGTTGGATTTTCTTCTCAGTCTTATTTTGCACAAATTTTTAAAAAAACTCTTGGTTTAACACCTCTACAATACCGTCAATCAAATACAAACGATGAAAGATTGCATCAAAATGATCATGATAACTTTCTTATTCAATCCATTGAATAAAAGCATAAAACCTTATCATCATCAACAATCCTATATCAAATACAAACTTAATAATGTACAATTTTATCCTCATAAAATTGTACATTTTTATCATTTTCATTTTCAAAAATAAAGAAACTCTATAACATAAGAAAGATTCTATATTTTAAAAAGTTTTCTATCAATACTTACTTTTTTCTTATATCATATAAAAAGATGGACTCATACAAGAGTCCATTTATTGATTTGTTCACACACTGATTGAATCGTATGATCAAAACAATCTAAATCCACATCATACCAGTGAACAGGAAATTGGTTTCTAAACCATGTATATTGCCTTTTGGCATATTGTCGTGAATGTTTTTTGATATTTTCATACACTTCCTCACGACTAATCAATTGATCAAAATAATCAAACCATTCTTTATATCCAATAGCTTTCATACTTTGATTTTCCCTCGTCAATCCTGTTTGATATAATTGATAAACTTCCTGTTCTAATCCTTGTTGCTTCATAGATTCAACACGCTGATTAATTCTTTCATAAAGGCATTCTCTTTCCATAGTCAAGCCAACAAAATAGGCATCATATAAGCAAATATGTTGTTGAGCATCAATAATTTCACTTTTTCTTTGACCAGTCTGCTCATATATTTCAATAGCACGTAAAACACGTTGACGATTATGTGGATGAAGCTCCAAAGCACTCTTAGGATCTATTGATTTTAAATATTCATAGAGTTCTTCGTGACTATAATGAGCATATTTTTTTCTAAAGAATTCATGATGGTCTTCTGTATCATTAAAAGTATAATCATATAAGGCCGCTTTAATATAAAGACCAGTCCCACCAACAATAATAGGCATTTTTCCTCTTTGGACAATTTCATCAATCATTTTTCTAACCTGAGTTTGAAAATCTTTCACACTATAATAAGCATCCGGCTCTAACATATCAATGCAATGGTGAACAATTCCCTGCATTTCTTCATGAGTCACTTTAGCCGTACCAATATCCATTCCTTTATAGATTTGCATAGAATCTCCACTAATCACTTCACCATTGAAATATTTTGCTAAAGCAACTCCCATTCTTGTTTTTCCTACACCTGTTGGTCCTACAACAACAATCACTTTATTCATTGATTTTACCAATTCCCAGTAAACTATATAAAATAGAGATAATAACCGATATAATAATTGTGAGACCAAAAGAAGGAATATAAAAATCTGGAGCCAAAATCATTTCAGCTATTTCTAATACAAAACCATTAATAATCAACTGAAACAATCCTAAAGTCAATAATGTGATGGGAAAAGCTATAAAACTTAATAGAGGTTTAATAAACGTATTTAACAAGGCTAAAACAATAGCAATCAAACAAGCAACACCAAAGTTTTTCACATACACTTCTGGAAATAGATATGTTGTAAGCATAATAACAGCACCACCTAAAAGAAATTCTAAGACTAAACGAAAAATACTTTTACGCATTAAACCACCCTCTTAAATAATTTTTCTAATTCATAACTACTGTAAAAAATAATTGTTGGTCTACCATGTGGACAAACATATGGATTATCACATCGCATAAGATTATCAAAAATAGTCTGCATATCCGCTTGTGATAAATACGTATTTGCTTTTAATGATGCTTTACAGCTAAGTGTTGCAATCGCATGATCTTGCAAGGCAACAACATCTAAATGATTTTTATGCAAAACCTCTTGAATCATTTCATCTACAAATACATTTTCATCAATTTTTTTCATCCACAGTGGTAAACTTCTTACAATATAACCATGTTGCCCAAATACTTCTAAATGAATACCTACTTTTTCTAGCATCTCTTTTCTTTCTTCTAAAATAAGAAATTCACTCATTGGATATTCAAATTGTAATGGAACAATCAATGGTTGCATTGTCAAATCAAGATTGGCAAATTTATCTTTATAATATTCATAATTAATTCTTTCCTGAGCAGCATGCTGATCAACCAGATACATTCCTTTTTCATTTTCACCAATCAAATAAGTTCCATGAATCTGTACTTTCGCATATATTTTTTCCTTTATAGGTTTTATTTTTTCTTCCTTCATCACAGGTTGTGGATTTTCAGGTATGATAACATCCTGTTGTACCTCTTGACTTTGATATGCCAAAACAGGTTCTTCAACACTATGATTGTCTTTTGAAACAGTTGACTGAGTCCATAAAGGTGTTTCTTGAATTGGCGGTTCTTCTGAAATTGGCAATGTCATTTGATCTAATTGTGGTTTGAAAGTTTCTCGTTCTGTTTGCTTATTTTTAGCTTCATATGTTAAATCGACCTGTCTCAATGTTTCACTGACACCATTATAAATTAAATCTCTTAATTCATATTCTTTAGAAAAACGAACTTCTAATTTAGACGGATGAACATTGACATCAACCAAATAAGGATCAACTTCAATATTGACAACAGCAATAGGGTAACGATTATCAGCCAAATAAGAACGATAGGCATTATTAATAGCATCTATACTCATGACATTTTTAACATAACGATGATTAACCAAAGTAATAATATTAGCTTTAGATGCACGTGATGTATCTATTTTACTGATATATCCATCTATTTGAAATTCATCAGTCTGCAGATGCAATGGCAACATATTTTTAGCTGTTGCAATTCCATACATATTAGCAATGACCTCTAAGAGCTGTCCTTTTCCATTCGTTTGAAAAATAGCCTTATCATTATGATAAAGATGAAAAGCTATTTTAGGATAAGCCAATGCCATACGTTCTACATATTGATGAATAGCCGCAAATTCACTATTCACAGATTTTAAATATTTTAACCTGGCAGGAACATTTTGAAAGAGTTTCGTGACAGTGATTTGTGTCCCTTTAGGCAAGTCGCAGACTTCCTCTTGCTGATACTTACCAAATTCATAAACAATAGATGTTCCCTGGAAGCCCGTTGAAGTTCTTAAATCAAAGCGACTGACTGAGGCGATAGAAGGAATAGCTTCTCCTCTAAAACCTAATGTCATAATATTGAATAAATCTCGATCATCCTTAATTTTACTTGTCGCATGCCTAGAAAAACACAAACGTGCATCCACTGCTTCCATACCTTCACCGTTATCACAAACTTTTATTTTTTGCATACCACCATCTTCAATAAATATATCAATTTTTGAAGCACCGGCATCAATACTATTTTCAACCAGTTCTTTGACGACACTTGATGGTCTTTCTACAACTTCTCCCGCTGCAATTTTATTAGAAAGAATATCATCTAATTGTCTGATTTTCCCCATTTTCTCACCTCACTATAATAATTTTTTTAATTCAATTAATGTACTTAAAGCATCTAATGGAGATAATGACATTGGATCAATACGTTCTAATGCTTTTTCCACTGCACTTTCTTTTGTAATCATTTGAGGTTCCTGTTTTTCACTAATAACTTTTTCAATATTATTATTTTCTAAAGATTCTAAAATCACTTGAGAGCGTTGGATAACTTCTTCTGGTAACTTCGCTAATTGAGCAACATTAATACCATAAGAACGATGACTTTTTCCTGGTTTAATCTTATAAAGGAAAACAATATGATCATCTTCTATTGAAGCACTGGCATGTACATTTTGAATATGGAAAGATGCATCCATCATTGTCAGTTCATGATAATGTGTTGAAAACAGAGTTATACATTGTATAGATGTCGCAATGTATTCAATAATGGATTGAGCAATGGCCATACCATCAAAAGTTGCTGTCCCACGACCAATTTCATCAAAAATAATTAATGAATCTTTGGTTGCATAACGTAAAGCATTATTCGCTTCAAGCATTTCTACCATGAAAGTTGACTGTCCAGAAATCAAATCATCACTAGCACCAATACGGGTAAAAATTTGATCAAAGATAGGCATATTCGCTTCATCTGCCGGAACAAAAGAACCAATTTGTGCCATAATCACACTTAATGCAATTTGTCGCATAAACGTAGATTTACCACCCATATTAGGTCCTGTAATCAATAGAATAGATTGATCTTCAGGAATATGAATATCATTAGGTACATAATTTTGTCGAGAGATAACTTGTTCTATCACTGCATGTCTGCCATTGACAATATTTAAAGTATGATTTTGATTAAAAGTTGGTCTGACATATCCATATGCACTTGCTTTTGAGGCCAAGGATTGATAGACATCAATTTGTGCAATTACTGCGGCAACATCTTGGATCAAATGAACATCTTTTTTAATATATTCTCGCATTTGTACAAAAATTTCATATTCTAGCGCAACAATTTTATCATTAGCACTTAAAATCTTAGCTTCCATTTCTTTAAGCTCTGGTGTCACAAAACGTTCAGCATTAGAAATACTTTGTTTACGTGTATATTCAAACTCATCTTTAATCATTGGTAAATAACTTTTTGTGACTTCAATATAATAACCAAAAACACGGTTATAACCTATTCTTAATCCTTTGATGCCTGTTTTTTCTCTTTCTTTAGCTTCAAATTCACTTAACCATTGTTTTCCATTTTCACGAATATATCTCAATTCATCTAATTCCTGATTATAACCTGAGCGAATCAATCCACCTTCTTTTAATGTCAATGGAGGATTATCAATAATGGCCTCATCAATGGTCTGTGTTAAATGTGATAAATCTATGAGTTGATTCGCCAATTCATGCGTATAAGGATGATCTAATGATAAAAGCTGATGCTTCAATTCTGGGATTACCTTTAAAGAAGAAGCAATCCATTTTAAATCTCTGGCGTTAACATTTCCAAAAGCAATACGTCCAGCTAATTTTTCCAAATCATATACATCATTAATAATATCTTTAATAGTTTCACGTTCAATGAAATTATCAATTAATATTTCAATGATATCCATACGTTTTTCAATTTTTTCCTGATTAACCAATGGTCTTTCAATCCACTGTCTTAATAAACGACCACCCATTGCTGATTTTGTATCATCTAATAACCATTGCAAAGTCCCATAACTTTCATTATTTAAATTCTTTATTAATTCTAATGACTTCTTTGTATAAGAATCCATATAAATATAATCTTCAGTTTTAACTTCCTGAATTTTTTGTATATGTTCTAACTCTCTTTTTTGAGTATCCAACATATAATTTAATAATAAAGAGCATATTTTGATTTGTTTTAGATCAGTTATTGAATCGAAGATTTTTTTATAGTTTTCATTAAATTTATCATTATCAAAATGTGAAATAAATAAACCATCCATTGTCCAATCATCTTGAACAACAATTTCTTTCAATCCTAAAGAATCAATATAGTTTTTAAGAACATGTTCCTTTTTATCAATATTGACAACATAGAATTCACCTGTTGAAATATCACAATAAGCCAAAGTATAGTTAAAATCAAAAATACCTAAAGCCCCAATATAATTATTTCTTTTTTCATTTAAAGACGTATCCATAATCGTTCCAGGAGTAATAATTTGAACAACGCCACGTTTAACAATACCCTTTTTTCCAGGTTCAGATAATTGTTCTACAATTGCTACTTTATGTCCTAAATCAATAAGTTTTTGAATATAGCCACTGACTGAGTGAAAAGGAACTCCACACATAGGAACTCTTTCTTTAACCCCAGCATTTTTTCCAGTTAAAGCTAAATCCAATGCTTTAGATACAACAATAGCATCATCAAAAAACATTTCATAGAAATCACCTAAACGAAACATCACTATAGCATCTTGATTTTGTTCTTTAATTTCCAAGTATTGCATCATCATTGGTGAATATTTTTGCTTCATAATATTCCTCCTTTATAACTTCCCCATTATAGCATATTTTGTAAAATAAAGAAAAGATTCCATACAAAAAAAAGATGCAAAAAGCATCTTCCTATACTAGCCTTTAATAAAATGCGGATTGATTTCAATATCTTCTAAATCATCCCAAATTTCTTCTTCATCTTTCACTTCTACTTTAATACATGTTTCTCCACTAATTTCAATTTGCATTTCTTTTTCAATTTCAATTGTCACTTCTTTTGATGCATGCGTAGCCGATAAACATTTTGGTTTTTCTAAACATCTCCCTTTGACCTGATCATTATTTTCAAATTCACGATCTTCCTTTTTAGTAACCTGCATGTCGTCAATATAAGTGACCTGATGTTTTTCTACAATTGAATCCATTTCATCATGATAACTGTACCAAATGTGAATATCAAAAGTACCAACAATTTTAGGAATCTTATTTTTAATAGCGGCTTCATAGTGATGATTAGTAATCCAGCACCCCAGTATATCATCAGGTAAATGACTCAAAGTAAAATTGTAAGTATTCCTAGATAATTTTTTGCCTTTAGCCACAATCGCTTTTGTATAGATCTCTCTAATATTATGACTCATAAACCCACCTCTATATACTATATGATAAATCTCCTTAATTACCACAATTTTTTAATATATTCATCAAATATTAACCAGTGAGTTCGTGAATTCCCTTAATCAATAATCATAAACATGATAAAAAAAGATACTTCAAATGAAGTATCTTATTGATTATGTGATGGTGTTGAATCTTTCAACACAACATCATGTGCTCCACCTTCAACAATACTTGTTGAAGAAACAAGAGTGATTTTGGCTTTTTCCTGTAATTCAGGAATTGTTAAAGCACCGCAGTTACACATAGTTGATTTAATTTTGGCAAGTGTTAAACCAACATTATCTTTTAATGGACCTGCATATGGTACATAAGAATCAACACCTTCTTCAAATGAAAGTTTTGCATCTCCACCTAAATCATAACGTTGCCAGTTACGTGCACGAGCGCTTCCTTCACCCCAGTATTCTTTCATATACTGTCCATTGATATTGACTTTATTTGTAGGTGATTCATCAAAACGAGAGAAATATCTTCCTAACATGATAAAATCAGATCCCATTGCTAAAGCTAATGTCATATGATAGTCATGAACAATTCCACCATCACTACAGATAGGAACATAAATTCCAGTTTCTTTAAAATATTCATCTCTAGCTTTAGCAACTTCAATAGTTGCAGTTGCTTGTCCTCTACCAATTCCTTTTTGTTCACGTGTAATACAAATAGAACCTCCACCGATTCCAACTTTAACGAAATCAGCACCGCATTCAGCTAAAAATCTAAATCCTTCAGCATCAACAACATTTCCAGCACCAACTTTTACACTATCACCATAATGTTCTCTGATCCATTCAATTGTTAATTTTTGCCATTCACTGAATCCTTCACTAGAATCAATACATAATACATCTGCTCCAGCTTCTACTAACGCAGGAACACGTGTTGCATAATCTCTTGTATTGATACCTGCACCAACAACATATCTCTTAGATGCATCTAATAATTCATTAGGATTAGATTTTCTTGATTCATAATCTTTTCTAAATACAAAATATTCTAATTTCTGATCATCATCAATAATTGGTAAAGCATTCAACTTATTATCCCAGATAATATCATTAGCTTCTTTCAATGAAACACCACTTTTAGCAGTAATCAATTTATCAAATGGTGTCATAAACTCAGATACTTTTGTATCTAAAGACATACGTGAAATACGATAATCTCTTCCTGTTACAATTCCAACTAATTTTCCATTTTGTGTTCCATCTTCAGTCACAGCCATAGTTGAATGTCCAGTTTTTTCTTTTAACGCAATAACATCCTTTAATGTCTGATCAGGAGCAATATTTGAATCACTTGGAACAAATCCAGCTTTATAATTTTTCACTTTTCTAACCATTTCAGCCTGTGCTTCAACAGTTTGTGATCCATAAATAAATGAAACTCCACCTTCTCTTGCTAAAGCAATAGCCATTGTATCATTAGATACAGATTGCATGATTGCTGATACAAGTGGGATGTTTAACGATAATGCAGGTTCTTCACCTTTTTTAAATTTAACTAATGGTGTTTTTAAACTGACATTTTTTGGTTGACACTGAGCACTTGAGTATCCTGGTACCAATAAATATTCATTAAAAGTATGTGATGGTTCTTCAAAAAAATATGCCATAATCTCTCTCCTTTTTTCTTATATTGTCATTTATTGAAGAAATTATATAGATTTTTCATAATTTCGTCAACTCTTTTTCTTCAATTCCAGATTAATATCATTTTGAATCTGATTTAATAATGCATTCACTTCTTCTTTTAACACTAAATAATTATATACTAACGGATTTTCATCAAACGATTTTTTCTTTTTCTGATAAGCTTGGATTAAACTTTCACAGTCGTTATTCAAATGTTTAGCTTTTACAATAGCCTGCTGCATTTGTTTTAACTCCTTCTCCAAAGCTTTCAACACTTCATCATTTTGTATCTTCTTTTCATATCTTTGATATTCTTTGACAATATCCTGATTTAAAATCCATTGATTTAAAGCTTCAGCCTTTTCTTGAACTTGTTTATTCAACTTCTTCACCTTTCAATGCCCATGTTTTGACTTCTGTGACTCTAACAGGAACTATTTGACCAATATGTTCAGGATTTCCTTTAAAATTAATAAGTTTTTGATGTTTTGTATATCCTGTTAACATTTCATTATCTTTTTTAGATGTTCCTTCTACGAGAACTTCTACAACCTGATTTAGAAATTTTTGATTTTGTTTAAGTGCTTTTTCATTCACCAAATCATTGAGACGATATAGACGTTGTTCTTTTGTATGAATGTCAATATCATCCTCCATCTTCGCTGCTGGTGTTCCCGCACGAGGTGAATAAATAAATGTATATGCTAAATCATATTCACAATATTCATATAAAGATAATGTATCTTCAAACTGTTCATCTGTTTCTCCTGGGAATCCTACAATAACATCAGTTGTGATAGTACAATCAGGAATCTTTGATTTAATCTTATCAAATAATTTTAAATAATCCTCTCTTGTATATCTTCTTCCCATACGTTTTAAAACTTCACTATTTCCTGATTGAACAGGTAAGTGAATCGCTGGCATAATGTTATCATATTGAGCAATAACATCAATCATTTCATCACTGAAATCCCATGGATGACTAGTTGTAAAACGTATGCGTGGAATGCCAGTCTTAGCTACATCTTCTAACAATGAAGCAAAGTTATAATCATCTTGAAAATCCTTACCATAAGAATTCACATTTTGGCCTAATAATGTAATCTCCTGATATCCCTGTTCTTTTAATTCTAAAACTTCTTGAAGAATTTCTTCTTTTAAACGTGATCTTTCTTTACCACGTGTGTAAGGCACAATACAATATGTACAAAACTTATTACATCCATACATAATATTAACCCAAGCTTTATAA
The DNA here is from genome assembly GCF_012027715.1 of Massilimicrobiota sp. SW1139. Classification (NCBI taxonomy): domain Bacteria; kingdom Bacillati; phylum Bacillota; class Erysipelotrichia; order Erysipelotrichales; family Erysipelotrichaceae; genus Massiliimicrobium; species Massilimicrobiota sp. SW1139. The sequence goes on from NZ_SJOR01000012.1 coordinate 21,236, forward strand.
GGATGCGCACGATGACTTGGTAGATTTTCAATGACATCCCCTTCTTTAGACCAGACTTCCAAAACCATTTCTTTATCTAACATAGCTTGTTTTAATAAAACAGGCAAACGATGGATATTATGTGTTCCAAAAATCAAATCTACTTGTGGATGTTTTTCTAAAATCTTATTAACAACAACTTCTTCTTGAGCCATACATCCACAAATTCCAAAGATAATATTGGGATTTGTTCTTTTGACTTTTTTAAGATATCCAATTTTTCCAAAAACCTTTTCTTCAGCATTTTCTCTTATTGCACAAGTATTCAGTAAAACAACCTGTGCATCTTTAATTTCATCAGTTGCACTGTATCCTAAACTTTCTAAAATACCTGCTAGTGTTTCACTATCACGTTCATTAGCTTGGCAACCATATGTCTGAATAAAGTATTTCTGTCCTTTTCCAATACCAACCATATCTGCTGGTATTTCATAAGCATCTTTAATATGATGTATTTCATCTTTTCCTCTATGTTTGGCATCTTTTAAAGATGGACCTTTAAAATATTGACTATAATCTTTCATTTTCTCACCACTTTCTGCTTTATTATACCAAATAAATCAAAATAAGAAAGAAAAAAATAAGGACATTGTCCTTATTTTTCATTAACCAAAGAATCCATCTGGCTGAATTGAGAAATATAAGATTCCACCTTCTGGTGTTTTCTTAAATAAACCTTTGCAATATGAAGCAGCTTCATCAGGGCTTAATTCTGTTTCACATTCAATTTCAGCTTTAATTCCTGTTTTCTTTATAAATTTACATTTAACTTTATCATCTTCATACCCATCAAAGAAATCAATTAATTTTTGAACTTGAGCAGTAGACATTAATAATTTACATTTTGCCATAATATTTCCTCCTTATTATCACATTTCTATTATAACACTTTGCTAAAAAAAATAAAGCCTTTTCATCTCATTTCTACATTTAATCTTAATGATGTAATGACCTGATTATCAATTGTCAAATCATAAAATGATGGGATACAATACAATTCATATCCACTTGGTGCAATGTAGCCACGTGAAATAGCAATAGCCTTCATAGCCTGATTTAAAGCAGCTGCTCCAATCACTTGAATTTGAACCTTTTGGTGTTCTCTTAATAAACTCGTTAATGCTCCAGCAACCTTGCTTGGTTGTGAAGAAGACGATACTCTCATCATTTCCATAAAAATTCCTCCTTGCTTTTAATATATGAGCAAAGAGGAAAAATATACTATAAAGGATGATCTGGATCAATACAAATTCTTTGAATATGCGTACACTCATTATTTTGATTAAATGATAGTAAAGTTGCTCTGAATTGACCCATTCCTTCAGCTACCTGGAAAGGTGTCATAATGCCCATTTTCATGCGTTTAATAATTCCCTCAACATCACATCCAATGGCACTATGATAAGGACCTGTCATTCCTACATCACATTGAAATGCTGTTCCATGAGGCAAAATCTTTTCATCAGCTGTTGTGACATGTGTATGTGTCCCTAGCACTGCCGCAACTTTTCCATCAAGATAATAACCTAAAGCCACCTTTTCACTTGTAGCTTCAGCATGAAAATCAATAATATGTATATCACTTTGATCTTCTTTCAAAATTTCATCAATAGCTTCAAATGGATTTTGTGACTTTCCATCCATAAAAGTAATACCTAATAGATTCGTCACACGAATCTTACGATTTTGAAACATAATCTCACGACTTCCAACACCTGGCAAAGCTTTAGGCTGATTATAAGGAACGATTAAACGATCTGCTTCGTCTATATATTGAAACAGTTCCTTTTTAGCAAATGTATGATTACCCATGGTCATAAATGATATACCTTGAAATAAAAACTCATCATAATGTTTTTTTATTAATCCTTTGCCGTGCGTTGCATTTTCTACATTGGCAATGACAAAATCAATCTGATATTTCTTCTTCAACAATGGTAAATATTGATCAATCATTTCTCTCCCAATTGCTGAAAAAACATCTCCAATAAAAAGAATGTTCATTATCTCTCCTACTTTCTAAAAAAAGATAGGATATCCTATCTTTTATTTGGCAATTTCATTGGCACGAACTTCACGAATAACTGTCACTTTGATATGTCCAGGATAAGTGAGTTCGTTTTCAATTTTATCTCTAATATCTCTTGCAAGCTGATGGCTTGTTAAATCATCAACTTGATCCGGTTTGACGATAACACGAATTTCTCGACCAGCCTGAATAGCAAATACTTTATCAACACCATCAAAACCTTTAGAAATTTCTTCTAGTTTTTCAAGTCTTTGAATATAATTTTCAATTGTTTCGCTACGGCTTCCAGGTCTAGCAGCCGATAAAGTATCAGCAGCTGCTACTAAGATAGAAATAACGCTTGTTGGTTCCACATCTCCATGATGTGATTCAATGGCATTAATAACAGTTGCATTTTCACCATATTTCTTTGCAAACTTCACACCTAACTCAACATGGCTACCTTCCATTTCATGGTCAACAGCTTTTCCAATATCATGTAATAATCCCGCACGTCTAGCAAGCTGTTGGTTGAGACCAAGTTCAGCTGCCATCATTCCAGCAAAATGCGCAACTTCTAATGAGTGCTGTAAAGCATTTTGACCATAACTTGTACGATATTTCAATTTTCCAATCAACATGATAATTTCTTTGTGAACACGTGATAAACCTAATTCAAAAATAGCATCTTCCCCAGTTTTTTGAATAACTTCATGAAGTTCATTTTTTGTCTTTTGAACAACTTCTTCAATACGACCAGGTTGAATTCTTCCATCTCTAATCAACGTTTCTAATGAAAGACGTGCAATTTCTCTACGAATTGGATCAAAGCAAGAAATAGTAATAGCTTCAGGTGTATCATCAATAATCAATTCTACTCCTGTTGCATTTTCAATTGCTTTAATATTTCTTCCTTCACGTCCAATAATACGACCTTTCATTTCTTCGCTTGGTAAAGCAACAACATTAACAGTTCGTTCAATCGTTTCTTCCTGTGAATAACGATTAATAGCTGCTGCAATAATATCTTTTGCATAAAGCGAAGCTTTAGATTTTGCCTCATCTTCCTGCTCTTTGATATAAGCTGTCACTTCTTTTGACATTTTTTGTTCAACTTGTTTAAATAACTCTTCTTTTGCTTCATTAGCGCTCATTGCTGCAATTTTTTCTAATTCCGTAATTTTTGCATCAATCTGAACTTTCAATTGAGCCTCTAATTTCCCTAGTTCTTCACTTTTCTTTTCTAATTGCACTGCTTTTTCTTCCAAAACATCTTCTCTACCTTGTAAAGCAATATCTCTACGATCAATATTTTGTTCTCTTTGCAATAGTTTATTTTCAAATTTAGTAACTTCTAAGCGTTGTTCCTTGATTTCTTTTTCAGCCTCAAGCTTATATTCATAAGCCTGTGTTTTCGCATCAAGAATCGCTTCCTTAACTATATTATCAGCCTTAGAATTGGCTTCATCCACAATTCTAGAAGCATCATTATGAGCTTTAGATACTCCTAATTTTGTTAAAATAAAATATAAACCAAATCCTAAAGCGACACAAAGAACATAGGTAACAATAGTAAGAGGGGCACCAAATTCTTGCATAATCTTCCTCCTATTTCCTATGACAAATTTCTTGTTGTGCATTACACACATAAAATATTATACCGTATTTTTGTGAAATTGACAATAAAATATCAAAAGATTGCTTTTTGACCACAATAAAAACCAATATAGAAAACTATATTGGTTAAGCTTCTTCATGAGCAAAAATCTGTGCTTTGACTTTTTCTTCAATTTCATTCATGATATCAGGATGTTCAGCTAAGAAAATTTTAACATTTTCTCTACCCTGACCAATTTTTTCACCTTGATAAGCATACCATGCTCCTGATTTATCAATAATATCATGAGCAACTGCCAAATCAATAATTTCACCATCTCTTGCGATACCTTTACCATAAATGATATCCACAGATGTTGTTTTAAATGGAGGTGAAACCTTGTTTTTAACAACTTTAATATTGACTTTATTTCCAACAATCTCACTACCATTTTTGATAGCTTCACTACGTCTGATTTCAATACGCACAGAAGCATAAAACTTCAAGGCACGTCCTCCTGTTGTTGTTTCAGGATTACCATACATAACACCAATTTTTTCTCTTAACTGATTAATAAAAATAATTGTACATGATGTTTTATTCATAAGTCCAGACAAACGACGCATAGCCTTAGACATCATACGCGCCTGTAAACCAACTGAATTATCACCCATTTCACCATCAAGTTCAACTTGTGGAACCAAAGCCGCTACTGAGTCAACAACAACCAAGTCAATCGCATTACTCTTTACTAAAGTTTCCGCAATAGCTAACCCCTGTTCTCCACTATCAGGCTGTGATAAAATCAGTTCATCAACATTCACTCCTAAATTTCTCGCATAAATAGGATCAATAGCATGCTCTGCATCAATAAAAGCAGCTCTTCCTCCCTGTTTTTGAACTTCTGCTATCGCATGAAGTGTTAATGTTGTTTTCCCACTTGATTCAGGACCATAAATTTCAATAATACGTCCTTTGGGATAACCACCAATACCAAGTGCAGCATCCAGTGTTAACGAACCGGTAGGAATCACATCAATATCAACTGCCACACGATCGCCTAATTTCATAATTGCCCCTTTACCAAACTGCTTTTCAATTAAATGAATGGCATCTGTTAATGCTTTTTCTTTTTTATCATCAACTGATTCTGTTTTTTTCACTTTCTTTTCTGCCATAAAATATTCCTCCTACTATTTATATACAACACTTTTTTATGAAATTACTTCAAAATTTCTAAAATTTTTTCAATTCCTATCAAAATAGCCTGTTTTTGAATATCATCACGGCTGCCAGAAAGACGATAACAAAAAGTATATATATTTTCACCATAGGCAATACCAATATAAATCAAACCAACTGGTTTTCCTTCCATTGCTGATGGACCTGCATTTCCAGTAAAAGAAATGCATACATCACTATCAAACATTTTTTGTCCTTGAATGGCCATCAGTCCTGCGACTTCTTTAGAAACAACGCCAAACTGATCAATAATTTTTTCATCAATATGCAAAACATCTCTTTTAATACGTGTCTGATAGCTCACTAATGTTCCTCGATAAACAGCCGAAATGCCACTAATACTACCAATTGTTTTGGCAAAACCACCTACTGTAAAACTCTCTACACTGCTTATCGAAATATTTCTTTGTATTAATAATTGAGCTAATTCTTCCATTTTACATACTCTCCATGATATATTGTCTATTTTTCATAAAATAGTCTACTCCACTCACAAAAGAAATCAATGTTGCAAGCCAAATCATGATCTGATCCATTGGAATATGCAAACCAGCAAAAACAATATTATTCAATAACAGCAAACAAATAGCAATCATTTGTGTCATTGTTTTTGCTTTTCCTAGATAACTTGCCGCTAAAACAACATTCTTTTGGCTGGCAACCAAACGAATAGCATCAACAATAATATCTCTTGAAATCATAATGATAGGAATAATGATATGAATATCATGTGTTGAAGCTAACAATAACAAAGTCGTATTGACAATCAATTTATCAGCAATTGGATCAATAAACTTTCCAAAAGTCGTAATCAAATGCTGTTTTCGTGCAATATAACCATCTAAATAATCCGTCAATGCTGATAAAGCAAAAATCAAAAATAAAATAATATCCAATAAAGATAATGATGTTGATAAAACATCAAAAACAGGTATCTCAATACCTAATGATTGATATGGTATCAAATAAACAATAATAAATAATGGGACACTCAATAAACGAATTGTTGTTAATTTATTAGGTAAATTCATATTATTCCTTCTCTAATGTTAAAATGAGATCTACTGGTCTATCTTGATTAGTATTGATATCTTCATCAGTTAATGGAATTTCCTGATTATTAATATAATAACGATGTCCTCTATTATTACCATTACGTAAATCTAAACTTTCAAAATCACTTACATTAAATGTCAATTCTACTGTTTCAGTTTCACCATCTTCATTTTCATGATAAATTTTTGATACAAACTGATCATATATCTCATCATTGACTCTCATTTGTGCCCAACAAGGTGCATTATATTCAACTTTCAATGTAAATGTTTGGGCATCTGCAGGCAATTTGAAATTATAATCTAAAAAATCATTTCTAGTAAATTCTACAGTTCCTTGTGTTGTTTGTGATTGATTACCATTATTTCCAGAATTTGACGGCTGATTATCTGGAGGTGTTGTTTCCACATTTCCTTCTACTGTCAATTGATTATCAGGTTTTGCTGGATCATCACTTTGAGTACGTGTTGCATAAAATCCAAACCAAATAACGACAATCACCAGACACACTAAAACCAAAATAATAGCCGCACGAATAATCGTTACATGCGATTTATCTTCATATACAGAAGGTTTTCTAGTTAATTGAGGTGCTTTAAAAGAGAATTTTTTCCCTTTATTCACAATTTCTTCATTATGATCTTCCTGTATTTCTTTTTCCTTTAATTCTTCCAACTCAATTTCACGAGTTAATTCTATATATTGCTCTGTTAACTGTTCTCCATCCATCTCTAAAGCTTGTGAGATTTTTTTGAGGTACATCTTTACATAAGCTTCATCACCTTTATAGCGATCAAATTTCCCATTTTCTATATCTCTTAAAACAGCGACTGAAATTTTTGTTTTTGCTGATAAATCTTCTATCGTCATTTGTTTCTTTTCTCTTTTTTGACGAATATTTTGACCTAAATTATCCAAAAAAATACCTCCTTATTTCCAGAAAATGTACCTTCAATAATAATCATATTAAACCATAAAATAGTTATTTTTACAATACCAACACTATTATTTTATGAATTTATGAACAAGTTATGAATTTTATCCTATATCTATATAATTTCCTGTCAAAAAAATAAATATTTTTATTTTAGGTAGAAAAAAAGTCGACATTTCTATCGACAAAATTGCTCATTCTGATAAGCCGAGTTCTGTTTTTCAACCGATTATTTATCTATGTGTATAACACATCTTCATATCAGTTCAATTCCCTCTATGAAGCTCCCCTACCAAAATTTGGGTTTCATCCTTGCAGAGTTTACCGCTTTTCACTCTTTTTTTCAAAAGACATTGTTTCTGTGGCACTTTATGACTTATCAACCATGCCTGACGGTTTAGGTCTTAGGTCTGTCGTTAGCAAGATGCTACCTGCATTTATTAGATGCAGTACAAACACTACAATCATCGCAGATTGTGGATGCCCGGACTTTCCTCTATTTCTAGCAATCGGTTCTCATGAGCATGCATATTTTACTCAAAATCGCAAAAAAAAGCAATCATTATTTATTTTTATAAACTTCTTTTTCTAAATTAGAGATTCTTTTTAACAAATCTACATTAGATGAAAGATTTTCTTCCATAGAACGTAAATTATCCTGTTGAATCAAATGTTCTCTTTCCATATTTGCTATTTTCATTTTTAAAGCTTCGTTTTCTTTTTGTAGATTTTCAATCTGTTCATAAGATTCATTCAACATTTGCGCAAATGTTTCATAATCTTCAACAACTGTATCTAAAAAATAATCTACTTCGGTTGCACTATAACCCTTAAAATCTATTTGAAAATGTTTGTTTAAAATTTTTTTTGGACTTAACTGTATTTTATTTGCCATATCCATCACCTTTCCTCTTCCATATTTTCACAAAAAACAATTATAAATGCAAGATATTTTTAAAAAAAGATGATTTTACACACAAATTAGACAAGATGGGAAAAATATATGTTATAATAACATGGTAAATCAATGAAAGGATATAATTATGGTTAATTACCCTAATATGAAACGCAGCTGGCAATCTTCAACATTATCAACGCACGATAAAAAACATTATACAGCTCATCGTGGAATGTCATTGGAAGAAGATATTACATTATCGAATCAATATTATCTTTCACATGATATTGCGGTTATTTATAAAAAGCCAACGCCTATTCAAATTGTCAAAGTTGACTATCCCAGACGTGAAGCCGCTAAAATTGTAGAAGCTTATTATAAAACACCTTCAACCACAGACTATAATGGACTTTATCGTGGGAAATATGTGGATTTTGAAGCTAAAGAAACAAAAGTCAAGACCTTTCCTTTTGCAAATATTTCAAAACATCAGATTGATCATCTACAAAAAATCATCAATCATGGAGGGATTGCTTTTGTTATTATTGCATTTACCTCATTAAATGAGGTATACTTAATTGACGCAAGTCATATCATTAATGATTATTATCATTCCCAGCGAAAATCAATAACATATGAAAAAATCAAAAATCTTGGACATCTGATACCCCAAGGCTATCAACCAAGATTAGATTATTTAAAAGTTGTTGACGATTGGTATTTTAAGGAGGATGAATGATGAAAAAAATAAACCGAAAAAAATCTACCAAAACAGAAAACAAAAAACAAAAAAGACGAATTATTAAAGTTGTTTGTTTAATTGTTGCGGTTATGATTACTTCTGCTGGTATGTATTTGGGATTTGGGATTTTCAAACAGGTAGAAGGCTTTTCAAAGGAAAAACTCACTTCTGATGAATCTTCTGTTTTATGTACAACAGACGGTGAAGAGTGGTTTTCCGTTGCTCGTGGTGGTGTTCAAAAAAATGTCAGTTACAATGACATTCCTCAAGTAATGATTGATGCTGTTGTAGCTGCTGAAGATTCACGTTTTTTTGAACATAACGGGTTTGATGTTCCTCGTATTGTCAAAGCTTTAGTAGGTAATATTGCTGCAGGTGGTATTACAGCTGGTGGTTCAACAATTACTCAACAGTTAATTAAAAAGTCATACTATCCTGATGAGGAACAAACAATTGAAAGAAAAATTGGTGAAATTATTCTTTCAATCGAAGCAACTTCTCAAATTTCAAAAGAAGAAGTTCTTGAACTCTATTTAAATAAAATTTATTTTGGATATGGTCCTCAAACAGTTGGAATTTATGCAGCTTCAAGATATTATTTTGATAAATCAGTACAAAACTTAACATTACCAGAAGCGGCTTTGTTAGCGGGTACTTTAAACTCTCCAAACAGATATGACCCTTTTAGAAATCTAGATTTAGCACAACAACGTCGTGATACAATCTTGGATTTAATGTTACAGCATGGTTATATATCTGAAGAAGAATGTGAAGCTACAAAAGCTATTCCAGTTGAAAATACATTGAAATCAAATCCAATTTCAACAAGCGGACAATATCAGGCATATGCTGATAAAGTCATTCGTGAAGTTCAGGAAACAACTGGTTATGATCCATATGAAACACCTATGCGTATCTATACATATATTGATACTGATGTTCAAAAACAATTAGATGATATTGCAAGTGGTGAAACATATGATTTTCAGGATTCAAGAATTCAAGTGGGTGCTGTTATTCAAGAATCCACAACAGGACGTATTGTCGGTGTTTTAAGTGGACGTGATTATACACCTTTAGGGACAACATATGCATATGCATCTCAAACAGGTGCAAGCTATGGTCAAAAGAACCAGCCTGGTTCTTCATTAAAACCTTTAATTTCATATGCTGCTGCATTTGAATTCTTAGATTATTCAACAGCCCATTATGTCCATGATGTTCCTTATGAATATGCAAATGGTTTTGTTCCTAGTAACTGGAACGGAAGAAAATATAATGGTGATATTTCTATTTCAAGTGCCTTAAGCAATTCATGGAATGCTGCTGCTTTACAAACATTTAGTGAAGTCATTACTGGAAAAGATTGTAATGGTAATGATGTTGGTGATGGTATTGGTATTGATGGTGCAACTCAATATCTTGAAAGCTTGGGATTTGATATGGAAGGCGAATCAGTTGACATTGGTTATGCAATTGGAGCATGGCGACAAGGTGTCACTCCTGAATCTGAAGCTGGTGCCTATGCTGTCATTGCGAATGGTGGAACTTATATTGAACCTCATACAGTTCAAAAAATCGAATTATTAACAACTGGTGAAGTTATTGAAATTGATCAAAAATATCAAGAAGAAAAAACACAAGCCCTTTCTGAAGAATCAGCTTATATGATTCGTGATATCATGACTGACTATGTCAAATCTGGAACAGGAATGTATAGTATGTTAAATTTAGGTTATCAGATTGGTGCTAAATCAGGAACTTCTAACCATGCTGATGATACAAGTGTTAATGAAAAAATTCGTGGTCAAAATAAAGATGCCTGGTTATCAGCTTTTTCTCCAGATTATACATGGAGTGTCTGGACAGGTTATAATGCTAAAGATCAAAAAGAAGGTTATTATACAAAAAGCAATCGCGATTCCAATAATATCGCAACGATGATTGCCAAATTCTTACATGAAGATGGTATGAAAAATTCATATCCTTCTCAACCATCTGGATTAGTAAAAGCAAGCTGTGTATCAGGTATTTATCCATATGTGACTCCAGGTGAAGGTGTGCCTGATAATCGTGTTGTTTCTGGTTTATTCAAAAAGAACAATACACCTAGTGGTAGTGCAAATGGTTCTAGTTTAAATAATCTGTCATCTTTTACAGCTGAACTTGCTGATGATAAGCTCAATGTCACATTCACTGAATATGATCCAAAGAGCATGACAGAAGATGCAACACCTACAAAAACATATACAGCTGGTGGAAATAGTTACACACTTCCATATCTAGGTAATATTAATCAATTATATGGAAAAGTTGTTTATAAAGTTGATATTACAGATGCCTCTGGTAATGTTGTTCATAGTGAAACTTTAAATAGTGCCACTGGAACAATAAATTACACATTATCACCTGGTACATATACTGTAACAGGATACTATGCTTTTGAAAGTGGCAATGGAACTTCTAATAAGATTTCACAAACAATCACAGTAGAAGACACAACGCCTGCAAGCTATACACGTACTGCATTAACAGAAAGTTCAGTTACATATCAGGTCACTGTCCCTTCTGGAACTTCCATTACAGCTTCGTTAAATGGAACAAATCAAACACTTCAACAAAGTGGTACAATCACATTTAGTCAATTATCCGCTGGAACAACTTATTCTGTCACATTTACACATACACAAGCTGATGGTCAAACTGTGACTCTTGGTACTGATTCATTCATGACCACAAGTCAAACACAACAACCTGACCCAACTCAGCCTACAACACCGACACAAACTCCAACGCAATAAAAAATAAGACTGAATTCTCAACAATGAGTTTTCAGTCTTTTTCTATATTTAAATATTTTTTTCTTTTAGGCTCTTTACATATATCAATGAGTGAACAATGCTGACAATCAGGATTTATAGATTTACAATGATATCTACCAAAGAAAATCATTTGATGATGCGTTTTAATCCATCTTTCTTGAGGTATAGCTTTTTGTAGCTTTTGTTCAACCACCAAAACTGAATCTTTCTTAAAAGCAAAACCAAGCCTTTTTGAAATACGTTCTACATGTGTATCCACTGCAATAGCAGGCACTTTAAATCCTTCTGATATAACGACATTCGCTGTTTTACGCCCTACCCCTGGCAATGTCTGTAAGGCTTCATGATCACAAGGAACCTGACCATCAAAATCATCAATGAGTTTTTGCGCCATTGCTTTGACATTTTTCGCTTTATTTCGATAAAGACCAATAGTACGTAAATCATTTTCTAATTGCGATAAAGGGGCTTTCGCATAATCTTCAACACTTTGATATTTTTGAAATAACTGTTCTGTTAATTTATTCACACTCGCATCTGTTGTTTGAGCAGATAACATGACTGCAATTAACAATTCTAATTCATTATGATGAACCAATTCACATTTAGCATCTGGATACATCTCATCAAAAACATCTAAAATACGTTTGACTCTTTCCTTATTCATTTTCTTCCCACCATTTATAATCCTTTATACTTTGTTCAACCTCATTATGACTTGTTTGTGGCTTTGCAGGAGCATAGCGCTTTGTAACGCCATAACGTGCCCAGTTATCCAATACTTTTTCGATATAACGAAAAGTAATAACACCTGATTTCACTGACTCATTTAAAGCATCAACAATCATTTCATCATCAAAGCCCTGACACTTTAAAGAATTAATTAACTGTACTTCTCTTTGACTTAAACTACGTCCAAAGGCATCTTCAAAAATACTAACCAAATCAATATCCTGGCTTTCTGTTTGAGTTGGTTGATTTAACAACATTTTTTGTAAAGGCTTGAGATTTAATGAACCATGTTGTCTTGAAATCCAATGTTTATCAACCAATGACATCAAAATATCATCAATCTTTCGAAGTGATAAAGAACAAATACGTGAAATTTGTGATGGTGTAATAGGTTTAACTCCTATATCATCTAAAGTCATAATCAACAATAGTACATAACACTCCTGATCAGAAATATGCAGTTGTTTAGACTTTAAAATCAATAACTTCTGAAAATCAACACAACGATAATCTAATAATTCATCCATATTATTCTCCTAGCCTTACTGCTTTTATAAATTCTCCAGTTGCCAAATCATAATATACATATAACAAAGATTGCTCATCCTGGTAACGTCCATAATATACAAATCGTTCATTTTCATAACCAATTTCCATACTTTCTATATTGACCTGATATTTATCTTGAATAGCTTTTTGGACAACTGCTTCATCAGCCACTTCACCTTGATAAGTATCTACCAGTTTTAAATCCTTATTATATGCCACATAAGATTCAACACCATTTATTTTCACTTTGACAATATAATAAGTTTCTTTACCACGATATTCACTAAAATAATCATCATATTCATATTGATTTGTTTCACAAATTTCATTTCTAATTTCATCAAGTTGATGATGATATTGATAATATGGAACATGAACAAATAACATATAAAAAGAAACAACTGCTAAAATAATAACTAACACAACAACTGAAATAATAAATGTATGTTTTTTCAATCTGTCCACCTCCAGTGTTTCTATTATATAACAAAAAGTCTAAAATGCAAAACAAAAATGAAAAGACCATCACTGGTCTTTACTCATCTCTTGAATTACCTAAAATAATCAAAAATATTCTTAACATACTCATTAATGTTGAAATCAAAGCCGCAACATAAGTCATGGCTGCAGCTGATAGCATTTTCTTAGCACCATCATATTCCAAAGTCGTTAAGTAACGTGTTTTTAAAATAGAAAGTGCTCGAGAAGATGCATTGAACTCTACTGGGAGAGTCACCAGCTGGAAAGCCAAGATTCCACACATTGCAATAAAACCAATCCAGGCAATGTCTGTTTGACCAAGAATCAACCCAATAAAGATGGCAATCCATCCTAAATACTGTCCAACATTCGCAATTGGTAAAATAGCATTTCTTAATGAAATAGGAATATATTTTTCTTTATACTGAATGGCATGTCCACATTCATGTGCTGCTACAGCTAAAGAAGCTATAGAAGTTCCATGATAAATATCACTGGAAAGATTAATTGTCTTGCGACCAGGATTATAATGATCACTTAATTGACCTTTCACTTCATAAATCTGAATATCATATAATCCCTCACTATCCAATATTTCTCTTGCCACCTGTGCCCCACTTATACCACGCATATTAGCTATCTTTTTATAACGACTATATGTAGATGTGACTTTCATTTGTGCCCATAAGGCCAATATAGCAGCCAAAATAACAAAGATTGTTCCAATCATATAATAGCTATTATAGTAAACTCCATAAAACGGAAAAAACATTTTTTCATCACCTCAATAATTATAATATACCCATTATGTTAACTCAGTATGTCAAAAAAGATGCAATTAATTCATTGCATCTTTTAATCTATTGCTTGGCTTAAATGAAACAGTTTTACTAGCTGGGATAATCATTGCTTCTTTTGTTTTAGGACTTACACCTTTACGTTCTTTTCGATTATTCACTTTAAAAGTTCCAAATCCAGAAATAAGCACTTTATCCCCATTTAAAATACTTTCAATCATTGTATCAAAAACTGTATCTACTAACGCTTCAGCATCCTTTTTTGTTAAATCTTTTTTTAGTGAAACGATATCAATAAGCTCTTTTTTATTCATTTTTTATACTGCCTCCTACTTAAATCTAAGTAGTAGTATAACATTTCAAAAACCTAAGCGCAATAACAAATTTATAAAACTATTGCAATCACATTTGACTTCCCTTTGTTTACAATTTTACTTAAAATATCATGCACTCTAATACAAGCGGTTTCATTCATAGAAGCTAATTTCACACGCATACCTTCATTAATCAAATCACCCAATTTACGTCCAAAAACGTCACAATCAAAGATAGCTTCTTTATTATTTTCACCATGACTTTGTAAATATTGAATAAATGCTTCTGCCTGTTCTTTCGATCCAATAATAGGTTCAAATGTAGACTCTATATCAACCTTAATCATATGAATAGTTGATGCTGTTGAAACAAGTTTCATTCCATAACGTGGTCCCTGTTTAATCACTTCAGGTTCACTTAATTCTATATCATCCATTAAAGGTAAAGCATATCCATATCCTGTCTGTTTAACCATTCTAATGGCATTTTGATAAGCCTGATACTCCTGACTCATCTGTTTCAAATCCTGTACCTGTTTTAAAAATAATGCCGCATCGAATTTTTCCTGTCCCAAAATTTCATTTAATATTTCCTGATATAGACCATTTCTTTCTTGAATACGTAAAGTTGCTGATGAAGAAGATGTATCAATAGATGAAAGATAAGCTTTGCGAATAAAATCAAATTCACTCATATGCGTTGCTATTTTTTCTACATCTCTAAAACGATGAATCTCTAATAATGATTTTTCTAATGACTCATCCAATGTCTGTTTTAACCAATGAGATGAATCCATTAAAGCTATCCAGCGAGGAACTTCAATTTTAACTTCATGAATTGGAAATTCATATAATGCTTCTTTTAATAAATGCGTTATATCTTCCTCATTCATTTCAGTTACCCTTAATGCCATAACAGGAACATCATGTTTCTCTTTCAAATCTTCAACAAGCTGATTACACTGTAGGCTTTGTGGATCTTTTGAATTGACAACAATCACAAATGGTTTCCCAATTTCTTTAAGTTCACGAATCACATCATCTGTTGCCTGTACATAATCTGCTCCAGGTATTTCACAAATAGAGCCATCACAAGTCATGACAATCCCAATCGTTGAATGATCCTGTATCACTTTTTGTGTCCCTATTTTCGCAGCCTCATCAAAAGGAATAGCTTCTAAATACCATGGTGTTTTGACATAACGAATACCTTGCTCATCCTGATAACCTTTCGCTCCATCTATGACATAACCCACACAATCAACAAGACGAATATTGACTCCCAAATTATCTTCTATTTGAATGTGAGCAGCCTGATTAGGAACAAATTTAGGTTCAACAGTCATAATCATTTTTCCTTCACCAGATTGGGGTAATTCATCAGTAGCACGTATTTTAGCGTCTGGATTATCAATATATGGTATAACAGCTTTTTCCATAAAACGCTTAATAAATGATGATTTCCCCACCCTGACTGGTCCAACAACCCCTAAATAGATGTCACCATCACATCTTTTTCCAATATCTTTTAATATATCTATTGTCTGCATAGACTTCCTCCTTCTCACACATCAATATATGAATTTCTTTTTTTATTTAGAACAAATTACAAAAAGATAAAAAAAAGTTCATGTTTTTATGGTAGAATGAAACATAGTGAAAAGGAAGGATATTATGAAACTTAAAAATACTGTTTTAATTGTCAATAATCTAGAACAATCTAAAAAATTCTACAAACAAGTTCTAGGATTAAAAGTTTTATTAGATTTTCATGGTTCAGTCACATTGTCATCTGGTATCGTTCTTCAATCAAAAGAAATCTGGAAAGATCTCATTCACAAAACTGATCAAGATATTATGATGGTTAATCATGCAGTGGAATTATCCTTTGAAACAGAAGATATTGATGCTTTTATGTTAGTTTTAGACCAATATCATGTGACTTTACTACATCCCCCAAAAGAAGGCACATGGGGACAAAGAGTTGTCCGTTTCTATGATCCGGATGGTCATATTATCGAGGTGGGAGAGAGTATGCGTAAAATTATCAAAAGATTAGTGAGTCAAGGTTTTTCTTATGAAGAACTTGCTCATCGCTTACGTTTACCCTTAGACTATATTAAGCAAATTTTAGAATCTCATTCATAAAAAAAGACAAAAGCACATTAACGCTTTTGTCTTTTTCGTTTTAACTTATTCATTTTCTTAACTTCTTTATTCCAATACTGATTTGCTTTTTTCATAAAAATACGATCTGTTAACATTGTTGTCTTGCTATAAAAATCCTGATGATGAATAATAGCATCAGAAAGGCGCTTCATTTCATTAGACACAACAAAACGCGAAATCGTCTTCATAATAAAAAGTGCTGATCCAATTTTTAAGCTGCCCTTATAATGTAATTGCTCTCTTTGACACCAATTTTGTAAAATCTTCTCTGAAATATCACATTTTTCAGGTTCATATTCATCACAAGCAATCAATGCATAAATTTCAGTAGGTCCTTTTGGCTGTGACTCTAGACGTTCAAAAATTTCTAATGTTGAAGATGGTATAGAATCAAGCGCAATGAAGAAAAGAAAAATAACCTGATCATATTGAAAAAAAGTACGTTCATCAAAGGTCGATACATAACGAACATCTAAACAATCACAACGATCATCAAGATAAACTTCTAATCTTGATAAAAAAGGTTTCATAAATGTTTGAGTATGTTTCAATCCCGAATTCAATAATAATATTTTAGCCAAGATCAACACCTCCAAACGTACGCAAAACTTCATCTAGCTCATCTTCTTCACAAAAATAAGCATCAACAGATGAATAAGAAAAACCAAGTGTTGAATCATCTAAAATGTCTTTAAACAGCTTCTTTTCTGCATCTGTTGCCTGACCATATCCAATCACCAATAATTTTTTACGCAACTGACTTAACCCCAAATGACAGGTTTCCCCATCCACCATTGTATAATAAGGCTCATGATTAACGACCAGTCTTTCTAGCATCTTTTTAAAAGGAATATCAAAGCATCCATATTTCACCCTTGTAATATATATAATCAACTGACAATCATTTGTCCATTTAGAAATAATACTCATATCATCTTTAAAATAGCAGGAACCCTCACATTTTAAACAAGATAATCCTCCTGTACATGTTGAATAATGAATATTATTTAAATTCACAATAACTGAATTTTGAAAAAAGTCAGTTGAAATATCTCTATCTGTAACAACTAAATTTTTCATCTGTGTTCTCCTTTGTCTTTTATTGTATATGGATACACATTATTTGTCAAACCAGTTCTTGAAAATCCATTATTTTCGTAGCAATGGTCTGTTGAAAATATTGATCATGTTCAACAAACAACAAAGTAGGCTGATAAGTTAAAATTGCATTTTCAAGTTGGATACGTGAGAAAATATCAATATAATTTAAAGGTTCATCCCATATATATAAATGGGCCGAGGTTGCCAGTGAAATAGCTAACATGATTTTTTTCTTTTGACCCTGGCTCAAATTTTCTAATGCGATATCAAAATGTGAACGTGAAAATCCCAATTTTCTAAGTAAAGTCTTTACCATTGTCTGATCTGCTCCATACTTTTGAATCCAATCATTCAAATTCCCTTTTAAAAATGTACAATCCTGAGGAACATAGGAAATTTTCAGTTGACTGCCACAATGAAAATCACCTTTATGATTAATCTTCTCTCCTAATAAAAAATGAATCAGACTTGATTTTCCACAACCATTTGGTCCCTTTAATAACACACGATCACCTTGACAGATTGTTAATGATAAATCCTGAAAAACAGTCTTTTGTTGATAAAACAATGAAAAATGTGAAAACTGAATAAGTTGTTTTTGAAAATACTTTAAACAATTTATTTTTAAATCATCATATTCCTCTATATCCTTTAAAAGCTTCTTTTTTTCTTCAATAGCCTGAATTTGACGTTTTTCAATATTTTTAGAACGCTTCATCATTTTTGCTGCCATATGGCCTACATAGCCTTTATCAGCAGCTCCTCTTTTTGATTTTTCAATCTGATGCCCCCAATTTTCTTTTTGTTGTTTAGATTTTTCCATCTTTACAATATCTTTCTTTAATTTTTTATTCAGCATCATTTCTCTTTCATCTTTTTTGGTCTTATCATTATACCAGCTAGAAAAATTTCCATTCACAATATCAATCGTTGTTGGATTAATCGCCATAATATGATCACAACAGCTATCTATAAAATGACGATCATGACTAACCAATAAAAAGCCTTTTTGTCTTTGCAGATACTTAGCAATGCGTTCACGAGAATTTTGATCCAAATGATTGGTTGGTTCATCAATTAATAAAAATGAATTCTTTTTTAAAAAAAGAATAGCCAATAATACTTTCGTCTGTTCACCATAAGATAGCGTATCAAACGGTCGATAAAAGACATCTAAGCCATCTATATCTAATAAGTGTAATTCTTTTTCAAGTTCCCATTGTTCTAGTGTTGGACATATCTCATAACAGATATCTATCGTTAATAATTGTGGATCTTTGATAGTATAAGGAAAATAACTGCATGCTTCACTCATGATAATTTGACCTTGATAATCATACTCTTTCATCAAAAGCTTTAAAAGCGTTGTTTTTCCTCGTGCATTGCGACCAATCAATGCTGTTTTAAAAGAAGTATCTAATGAAAATGAAACATCATCAAAAATAAGTTCATAACTTCCTTCATAACCAAATGTTAAGTGTTGTACCTGAATTAACGACATCAAACATCCCTCCTTTATAAAATAAAAACGACAAGAAAATAGTCCTTGTCGTTATAATTATATTCATGATAAAAAGAGAGCTATTTTCTTGCGTGCATCTTTTAGATGCAAATCTTTAGTTTTCTGCAAGAAAATTTATACATCCTTCCACTTCCCTTCATCATTTCCATTATAGCTTGTCTTATATTCCTTTTCAAGCCAAAATATCATTTTACAAGCTTATCTATATCGGAAGGGACCTGATTGTTTTGAATAATATGAATGATCTTATCCATTTGTTCAGGTTTCACCTGTCTATTTGTCAAACGTGAAATCTTATTGACAAATTCTCTGATATTTTGCTCATCTTTTAAGTCTTTTGTCTGTAAATCATTTGCTAATGATAAAATATCAGCTTTAGACACATTCGTTTTCTGCGATACCTTATCCAATAATTTATCTTGTTTATCCATTTGAATCACCCAAGATTAATATATGCACATATATAAATGATTGTTCAGCTTTTCCATTGACAAAGCTTTCATTGTACAGTCATTCCTATTTTTATATGATTCAAATTTTCGATGAACTTTCGATGTTAAAAAGTGTATTTTTTAATCTCTTTTTCTACAAAGAATATGAATAGGTGTTCCTTCAAAACCAAAAGCATCACGTAAACGATTTTCTAAATATCGCTTATAGCTAAAATGTAAGTATTGAGGATCATTTGTAAACAAAACAAATGTTGGTGGACAGACACTGACCTGATTGGCATAATAGATTTTTAAACGTCCACCATTAAATGTTGTTGTTGGATTCATTGTTTGTGCATCAATCAAAACATCATTTAAAACACTTGTCACAACACGTTTTTGACTATTGGCATAAACCTCCTGAATCATCGGCAACAACAAATGAACACGTTTTTTATCTTTAGCCGATACAAAAATAATAGGGGCATAATCCAAATATTTGAATTGTTCACGAATCTGACTTTCCATTTTTTTCATTGTCTTAGAATCTTTTTCAATCAGATCCCATTTATTAACTACCAGAATAACAGCTTTTCCAGCTTCATGGGCATATCCAGCTACATGTTTATCTTGTTCGATAATTCCTTGATTCCCATCAATAACCATTAAGACAACATCACTTTTTTCTACAGCTGATAAAGCACGTAAAACAGAATACTTTTCAACATTTTCATAAATTTTTCCTTTTTTACGCATTCCTGCTGTATCAACAACACAATACTTCTGTCCATCTTTTTCAAAAGGTGTATCAATAGCATCACGTGTTGTTCCTTCAATATCTGATACAATGACACGTTCTTCACCTAAAATGGCATTCGTTAAAGAAGATTTTCCAACATTTGGTCTTCCAATCACTGAAAAACGAATAACATCATCTTCTTTTTTTTCATCCACAGCAGGCAATTGATGAATAATTTCATCTAAAACATCTCCAATACCAATACCATGACTTCCTGATACTGCAATTGGATCACCAATACCTAAACTATAAAAATCATAAATATTATCTTTAAATTTCTGATCATCTATCTTATTAACAGCTAATACAATTGGTTTTCTTGATTTTTGTAGTAAACGAGCAACGAAAAGATCTTCTTTTGTAACACCTTCACGACCATTGACAACAAATAAAATAATATCTGCTTCTTCTATAGCGATTTCAGCCTGCATTTTGATTTGTTCAGTAAAAGAAGCATTTTCTAATTCAATTCCACCTGTATCAATGATTTTAAAATCACGTGTCAGCCATGATGCATCCGCATAGATACGATCACGTGTAACACCTGGAGTATCTTCAACAATGGAAATGCGTTGACCAACAATACGATTAAAAATTGTTGATTTCCCAACATTCGCTCGTCCTACAATTGCTACAATTCCTTTTCTCATGATTATTCACTCCCTATACTCTCTGTTCTACAAGTTGCATCACTTTTGCAACAACTTCTTCCAATGTCATGTCTGATGTATCAATTTCAATGGCATCATCAGCTTTTTTTAAAGGAGAAATAAGACGATTCATATCTTGTTCATCTCTTAAAGCAATCTCTTTTTGAATGTCTTCTAAATTGGATTCAAGACCTCTTTGCAAGTTCTCTTTATGACGACGTAATGCTCGACATTCAATGCTGGCAACCTGATAAATCTTTAACTCAGCATCTTTTAAAACAACCGTTCCAATATCTCTACCATCTAAAATCACACCGCCACCTTGAGCCATTTGTCGCTGCTTATCAACGAGAAAAGTTCTGACTGCTTCATATTGAGAAACAATACTTGCTCCCATTGACACTTCATTTTCACGAATAGATGATGTGACATCTTCATGATTCAATTGAATCGTTCCATCTGGAAACATTTGAATATCTATATCCTTTAAAAGTGCTGATACACCTTGTTCATCATGGAAATCAATATGATTTAACCAGGCATAATAAGCGACACAACGATACATAGCTCCGGTATCAATATATGTATAATTTAAATTCTTAGCTACCATTTTGGCAATCGTTGATTTTCCAGCAGCAGCTGGACCATCAATAGCAATTGAAATTCTTTTCGTCATATTCTATAACCTCACTTTTCAAAACCAACTGAATTCTTTAAAAAAACAACTGTTTAGCAATAAAGAATGCTAAAACAATAAAGATCACAATAAAAACAATAATCACATAATTTAAAATTGTCACTAATTTACTATCTTTTTCTTCTTCTGTATCTTCTTCTACAATTTGTTCTCTTTGTTTTTTAACTTTCACTTCTTCTTTATGTTTAGTTTTTTCTACTTTTTCTGGTTTTGTTTTTTCAACTTTTTCACGTTTTGTTTTTTTCTTATCTTCCTTCATAAAATCCGCAATAGTCAAACCTTCTTCATATTTCTTTAACTCCTCGGCATCTTCTTCTGGCGACATTGCAGCTAATTTTTCTAATAAAGACATTTTCTTTTGTGGTTCAGCCTTTATTTCCTGTGTTTGAGACGTTTGTGCATGTTGAGGCTGATGTTCCTCAGATTGTTTAATTTTATTTAAAATATCTAAACGTGTATTATATTGTTCTTTACCAACATTCACTTTTGCTTCATTTAAAGCAGATTTAATTTCCTCATTATCAGGCTTTAATGTTTCATATGATAAAGGTTCCATCAATGTATCCTGAATATCTTTCTTTTGATTTTGAGGTAAAAAAGCTAAAAAATCATCTTCTTCATCATCCTGTTCATATGTCATCTGACGATCAATTGCTACCTCTTCTTTCATTTCATCTCTTAATTCTTTATATTTATTAATTCTTGTTTGTTTCTCCATTTCGCATCACCGCCCTCATTATAACATAACTATAAAAAATTATAAAATAAACTTTTAAAATAATTCTATTTAGTATATAATAGGCGTATGAATAGGAGGTAATAAAAATGTATAAAGTTAATGAAAATTGTATTGGTTGTGGTTCTTGCACAGCAGTATGTCCAGAAGTTTTTGATTTAAACGCTGACGGATTAGCAGAAAACATTCTAGGTGAAGTTCCAGCTGAATTAGAAGAAGCTGCAAAAGAAGCTGCAGCATCTTGTCCAGTTGATGCAATTGTTAATGAATAAGATAAAAAAAGAGCTTAAGGCTCTTTTTTTAATGGATAAGAATTCATTTCGTTTTCAATTAAATGTTTTTTCATTTCATTTTGTGGTGGTTTAAAAAAGCTAATTGTATGACATTTATTACACCATATAAAATGAATACCTTCTAATTCTTTATATTCAATAAAAGGCTCTTTAGCCCCACAGATACCACAAACATTTGTTTTTCCCGGTTCTAAAACAACACTACGCATATTTCATCCTCCTTGCTTTCTATTATAATCACTTCATATCAGTCTTCAATAAACTTCATCATACAAATAACGACAAAAAAAGATATCTCTTGCAAGATATCCCTTTATTTAACGATTTCTAGCATTTTTCTTAGATAATGCCATCGTCTTTAATTCTTTAACTTCTTGAGGTTTTAACATACGATATTGTCCTGGTCTTAATCCTTTTAAATCAACTGTTCCCACACGTAAACGATGTAATCTTTTAACTGGATGATCAACAGCTTCAAACATTTTCTTAACCTGTCGATTCTTTCCTTCAATCAATTTAATCATTAACATGGTTGTTCCATGTTCTTCATCTTTACCAACAATCTTAATGCGACAAGGTAATGTCTTGACTCCTTCAAGATAAATACCTTTTTCTAATTGACGAACAGTCAAACCATTAACCAAACCTTTAACACTTACTTCATAAACCTTTTCTAAATGTGATGAGGGATGCATCATTAAATTTGCAAACTCTCCATCATTCGTCATCAACAATAAACCAGATGTATCATAATCCAATCTTCCCACTGGATAAATACGTTCCTTCACATCAGGCAAATAATCAATAACCGTTTTTCTTCCCAGTTCATCACTTAATGAACAAATACATCCCTTAGGTTTATAAAATACATAATAAACTTTATTTTCACTTTGAAGAGCCTTTCCGTCAATCATGATCAAATCTCCTTTTTTGACTTTAAAGCCCAACTCACTTACGACTTCACCATTGACTTCGACTCTCCCTTGACGAATAAGATCTTCAGCTTTTCTTCTTGAAGTATATCCACTCGCTGCAATTGCTTTTTGTAGTCTTTCCACAGTATCACGTCCTTTCCCTATCATTATACATAGTTTATCAAATTATACAAACATTTTTAAATAAATCACAATCGCAAATATGACAGACAAAAAATCCATCGTTAAACCTACAGGTAAAGCATAACGGGTTTTCTTCATATGAATAGAAGAAAAATAAAGTGTCACAACATAAAATGTTGTATCACTGCCACTTTGAATAAGTGTTGCTAGTAAACTTAAAGGATGATCAACACCAAACATTTCATAAAACGAATAGAGATATGATAATGAAGCATTGGCACTGACAGGTCTTAACAAACCGAGTACAAGTATATCAATGGGAATCTGTAAGAATTGTAACACTGGCTGAAAAAGATGACTCAAAAGTTCAATAGTTCCACTACTTTGAAGTAATTGTACAAAAACCATAAATGCCATTAATGTTGTAAAAAGTGTCTGAAATAATGTCAAAGCGTCTTTGACCCCTTCAATAAACAAATCAAATAAAGGATAATGTTTGATTAAACCATCAATAAAGACACAGAGTAATAAAATAAAAACAATCTTATTCATGATCAATCACCCTTTGTATAATCAATCCAATGATAATAATTGTAATACCAATAACTAACATATATGGATAAAATGCATAAATATCCTGTGAGCCCATTTGTTTTCTGATCATAAATAATGTTGATGGAAATAAACATAATCCTGCTGTATTGATAATCACTAAAGTCAGCATTTCACGACTTGGACGTTGTGGATGAGGATTGTATTCCTGAAGTTTTTGAAAAGCTTTAATACCACTCAAAGTCGCAAGTGTTCCTAAACCTAAAAGATTTGCAATCACATTAGAAGAGAGATAAGTATAAACATCATCATGTTTCATGACTGGTCCATAAATGACACAAAACAATGGTCTAAAAATAATTGAAAAATAATTCATGAATCCTGTTTTTTGAATAATGTTTAAAAAACCACCCCATAAACAAGCTGCCAGTAACACATTTAAAAGTAAATCCCATACCATAAATGGTGTATCCATTAAAGCTGTCATCATGGCTTCTTCCTGATGACGACATAAACCAATCAACAAAAAGACAACAACACTCCATTTCCAGATTCTAGCCATTCATGCATTCTCCAAACAACATCCATGCATATTGAAAAATCATTTGTAAAGCATTTTGCTGATTGACTTCATAGATAGGATTTTCATTTACATAAACTTTTAATATATCACCCTGTGATTGCAGCGATACATTTTGGCTTTCCTGTCCACAATAATAAAGATCCTGATCAATGAGAAATGAATGACCGTGATACTGATAGATTCCTTTAGATAAAACCAGTACATTTTGATATTTTTGAAAACATTCTTCATACTTTTTTTGATGAAACTCAAAATCATTTCCACAATTAAACGTCACAATAACTAAAGAAACATCATCTTTAATTGCACGTGTGACTAAGGTACGTTTTGCTTTTTTGGTATATCCTGTTTTTCCTCCAACACAATACTCATATTCTTCCAGCAATCTATTTTTGTTATGCCATGTTCCCCCACCATCTTCACGTTTATAAGTTTCTTTCATGACAATATCATTGAAAATAGGATTTTGACTACAATAAGACATAAGCAAAGCCATATCATAAACACTGGACTGATTTCCATCATCTTCTTCATCCAAACCAGTTGGATTAGAAAAATGTGTATCTGTCATATGAAGTTCCTGAGCCTTTTGATTCATCATTTCAGCAAAGTGTTCAATACTTCCACCAACATTTTTTGCAATCACATTAGCTGCATCATTTCCACTTCTCAGTAATAAACCATGCAATAAATCTCTTAAATTAATGCGGTCACCTATATGTATATAGATGCCACTTCCCCATGCTTCATTGACTTCTTCACCAATCTCATATTCATCATCCAGTTGTCCATTTTCAATCGCAACAATTGCTGTCATAATCTTAGATATGGAAGCAACACTCTGGACTTCATGAATATTTTTTCCTTCTAATACATTGTGTTGAGTACTTTCCATCACAATATATGATTGACCTTGAAAATCAACGGCATGTACATTGACTATACATAATAAAAAGCACAAAAAAAACATGATTTTTTTCATAGTATCACCTATAAATACTATATGAAAAAGAATACATGTTATGATTTTTTCTTCCATTCTGGATGTGTACGAATATATACAATGGTTTGATCTAAGCCATGATCATGAAGATAATGTAAAAGATGTTCTAAAAAAGCACGTGTATCAGGGTGCATAATATAAGAATATTTTCCCCTTTCATAATAAGCGAGTGGAAATGTATCTTGATATTTATCACCTTGATAAGTCTGACTGGCTGCTATACGATCACAAAACATTTCTAAAACATAGCGTGTCGGCATTTTGGCAGGCTGCAAACCATTGCGTGTAAAATCGACCCAAAATTCCCAATGATGTTTATTTCTTCCCTTGTGATGTAACCAGGCTAAAGAATAACCTTTGTCACGACGTTCTACAGAATTTGGCGACTTATCCCCTTGGTAATACTTGATTCCTGTAGAAAATTCACACCATGAATATTTTGACATATCATGTAGTAGACCCTGTTTATATAAACCAATACGAAAGCATAGTTTCATGACTTTCCATTTATGTTTTGTTATTGTTTTGAAATGGCCTAAAGCTTTCATCGAATCACCCGTATTTAGTATACAATGTTTTATATTTGAAGTAAATCTCTTTATTTTTTTTCAAACGGTGTTATAATGTAGTCGATGTGTAAGAGGAGGTTTGAGAGATGTCAATTAAAGTTGATGTTCGTACAAATATTAATGATTATGAATTAACACTTGAAAAATGCTCTGAAATTATTACATTATTACAAGACACATATCAGAATATTAGAAATGATATGTATGCCCGCTTTTTAAGCATTCGTATTTTAATCAAAACATTATCTATTGTTGCATGTTTGATTGTTTTATATTTATTAACACATAGTGCATTTTTCTTATATTCTACACCTATCTTTATGGTTGTAGCATTAATATTTGCGATAGTGAGTGCTGAATATATTACGACACAAACACGTAAACAAATTGTTATACAATTAAAGCATTACACAAAAGCACGTGAACAATTATTGCAATACGAAAAAATCAAGTTATAATGACTTGATTTTTTTATTATACAGTTTACTATAAACCATCATTATTCTATTTTTAGAATTGAACTTATCATCAACTATAATCATGCATCTTTCATCATTTATCACAAATCTTTATTAATTTAGCTAATGTCATTTCGACATATTCTACATACCCTTTGTATCTTACCTATCTATAGCTTTCTTTGTAAATAGATCATATCTATCAATTGAATACCCTGCTCATATATAGGATGGTCATAATGGTCTATAAAAAAATTTTGAATACTATGTGAACGGATAAAACCACATTTTTCATAAAAAGGAATTGTCAAAGGACTGTCTCCTGTACCAACTTGTAAAACAGAATATTTTTCTTTATATTTTTCAACAATAAATTCTATCAAAATACGCCCATATCCTTTTCCCTGTGCTTCTGGCTTAGTTGCTATATTTTTGATTTCAAGAATTCCATGACCTTCATCAGTCACAACACATTCACATTGAATACCATCATCATCTAATACATACATTGTTCCACGTTCAAGATACTGATCTATCATATCTTCCTGTTCATCAGCCAAAAGCAACAATGAAAGAAATTGTTTTTTATTTTTCTTAATTTCTTTAATTTCCATATCAACACACCTCTATATTTTGATGCTCATTCTTTTAAACTTATATGAAAATATTTTTGAATCCACACCATTCATGAATAAAACAATGATTTGACTATATATTATTCATTATGGATTTGTATTAAATATTCTTGTATTTGTGATGCTAAAGAAACTGAACGCTCAATAATATGATGCGTCATGCTTTCCTGATTTTCAAAATCTATGTTTGTTTCTAAAACAATTTCTACAATGGAATATTTAGGCATTATTTTTTGATTATGATTCCATTTTGTTTTCTGTAATATTTTCCAGTATTTTCTTTGAATATCTGCATTTTGTCCCATCAACCATAATTCAAATTGAAGTTTTCATGATTTAATACAATTCCAAACCTTAGTTTTTGATCTCTTAAATACTGATTAAAAAAAGCAAAATAAGTATAATCTAAATATCCAAATGAGATATTTCCTGTTTTATAATCTTTAGGAAATTTTGATTTTTAATTGTCCAACATATTGAATCAAAGTCAAATAAGCAGTTTGTATATATCCTTGATTTAACTGTTCTTTATATATTTCCAAACATTTTTGAATATCCTTTTTCATTAAAAGAATCTCCGTTCTTTCATATTTTTTATTTGATAACTGTTTATGTCATTCTATGTGCAGTTATAATTGTATAACTCAATGAATTGATAGTGATCTTGATTTGCTCAACCTCACAATACCAATTTTTACCACGTTTATAAATATGACAATTTTTGTCTAAAATCTTATTTCGACAGTACGCCACAACATCTTGTGTATCAAGTTTTAAGTTTCTTTTTATTCTTTCTATTCCTAATTCTGTCGTATGAATCTTATCAATATGATCAAGCAATACCTTTTTTCTCTTCCATCACTTTTTTCACCATCAATACCTACTTATTTCATAAGTTTTTCTAATACTTTTCTGACATTATGAGCAGCATCTTCCTGGATTTCAATAATTCTTGCCCCTCGACTTTTCGCAACTTCTCTTAAATCAACCGCAATCGCTGTATGATAAGAACACCCAATCACCAAAAAGACATCATCCGGTTCTAAATGATATACCATTTCATAAGCTTTTTGGTAATTTGGTGCAGGATCTCCATATAATACAGGTTTATTATATAATGACCAGGCAATGTCCATTTCATCATCGTCAGGTAAACCACCATGCATTTCTAAAGCATCACTGCCAGCAAGTTTATGTAAACCATCAATATTCATGGTAATCACTGGAATATGATACTGAGCTAAGGCATAATGGGCATCATTAGGTTTCGCTCCATTCATATTGGCTTTCAGTTGTCTAATGACTTCGTTATATTCTTCATGATGCGTATTTGCATAATCTCTAAATAATTTTGCTCTAATATCAGGTCTTTCCATAAATGTTGGAATATTGGATTGTTTTGATATTCCAGCTCCTGTAAATGCAATTATTTTCATAGAAATCATCTCCTTTAAATATTGTATACTATTTCCATTTGTTTTTATATAAAAATATTTGAAAATATAAAATTAACAGTTTGTCATTTCTTCCTATTTTTATCACATTGACAATCATCGATATGTATGTTAATATCATATCGAAGAATATAGATATGAGGTGATGATATGGATAAAGATTATGAACAGGAAGCAAAAGTTTTCAAAGCATTTTGTGATCCTAATCGTTTAAAAATTCTTAATATTTTAAAAGATGGAGAACATTGTGCATGTAAACTTTTAGAAATTCTTGATGTAAGTCAATCTACTTTATCACACCATATGAAAATATTAACAGATGCAAGGGTTGTGAATGTAAGAAAGGATGGCAAGTGGTCACATTATTCTTTATCAGGTGATGGGATTGAAAAAGTTATCCAGTATTTAAAAAATTATTGCATGTAAATGATTTTTCATTTTATAAAGCCACCATTAGGGTGGCAAAAATTCAAATATATAAATCGAAATATATCGATATAAGGAGGAACTATGAAAGAAATTTGGTTATTCTTTCAAAATCAAATTTTAGGAATGAACTGGCTCAATGAATTGATTGCTTTATTGCTAACTTCTGTTGGTATAGAT
Source organism: Massilimicrobiota sp. SW1139 (assembly GCF_012027715.1). Taxonomy (NCBI): domain Bacteria; kingdom Bacillati; phylum Bacillota; class Erysipelotrichia; order Erysipelotrichales; family Erysipelotrichaceae; genus Massiliimicrobium; species Massilimicrobiota sp. SW1139. The sequence goes on from NZ_SJOR01000012.1 coordinate 50,762, forward strand.
ATCAATTCCAATATTGGAGCCAGCATTCAGTTTTTTATTTATGATGTTATAAAGATTACAGTATTGTTATGTGTATTGATCTTTATGATTTCGTATATTCAAAGTTATTTTCCACCAGAAAGAAGCAAGAAAATTCTAGGTCGATTTCATGGTATAAAAGCAAATATAATTTCTGCTTTATTAGGTACGGTGACGCCCTTTTGTTCATGTTCATCTATACCACTATTTATTGGATTTACAAGTGCTGGCTTGCCATTAGGAGTCACTTTCTCATTTTTGATTTCTTCACCTATGGTTGATTTAGGAAGTCTTGTTTTATTGATGAGTATCTTTGGAATCAAAATTGCAGTCGCCTATGTTATAGTTGGGCTTATTATTGCTGTTATTGGCGGGATAGTTATTGAAAAAATGCATATGGAAAAATATGTTGAAGCATTCATTATGAAATCTAGTCATGTAGATATTAGCTCACCAGATCTAAGTAAAACAGAACGTCTTCAGTATGCCAAGGAGCAGGTTATAGAAACCTTTAAAAAAGTTTTTCCATATATTTTGATAGGTGTAGGAATTGGAGCCATTATTCATAACTGGATTCCAGAAGCATGGATAGAAGGAATCTTAGGTGGAAATAATCCTTTTGGAGTTATTTTAGCAACAATTGTAGGAATTCCAATGTATGCTGATATTTTTGGAACTATCCCAGTCGCCGAAGCTTTACTGGCTAAAGGTGCTTTACTTGGAACAGTATTAGCCTTTATGATGGCAGTAACAACATTAAGTTTACCTTCATTAATTATGTTAAAAAAAGCTGTAAAACCCAAACTTCTAGCATTGTTTATTGCAATCTGTACAACAGGGATTATAGTTGTTGGTTATTTGTTTAACATATTTTCATTTTTATTGTATTAGGAGGAAAGTATATGGCAAATGTTGTTCATTTTAATATGATAGTAGATATCAATCAGTTATTAAAGGAAAAAGGAATAGAGTATTCTATTCATGCTATTGGAGCATGTACATGTAATGGCTTAGAACTTCGACAAGATGGTAAGGAATATCCTATTGATGAAATTATTGAATATATGAATGAGTATCTGGATAAAAAATAGATGAGAGTTAGAAAAAGCAAAGACAATGAACATATTCTTAATGTGGAATCAAAGTTTGATTATGAAAGATGAAAAGGAGAATGTATATGAATCTATTTAAAAAGAAAGAAAAAAAGGAATGTTGTTGTAGTCAGATTGATGAGGAAAGTGTTAAAAAAGCTGAAGAATTAAAAAAAGATGATGGAATAAAAATCTTAGGCTCAAGATGTCAAAAATGTGATAAACTAAAGGAATCAGTAAGAATAGCATTATCAGAATTCAATTTTAATTTACCAATTGAACATATCACTGATTTTTCTCAAATTGCATCCTATGGTGTTATGTCCACACCAGCATTAGTATTGAATGGAGAAGTTGTTTCTTTTGGGAAAGTTTTATCAGCAGATGAAGTCAAACATATTTTATCAATAAAAATGAAAGGTCAATAAATATATGGAAAGAAAACTTAAAATTGCATTTGTGTGTGTTCATAATTCATGTCGCAGTCAAATTGCTGAAGCATTAGGAAAAAAGTTTATGAGTGACAGATATGATTTTTACTCTTGTGGAACAGAATTGAAACCTCAAATTAATCAGGATGCTGTCAGACTTATAAAAGACATGTATCAAATTGATATGGAACAGAACCAATATAGTAAATTAGTCCAAGATATTCCTCAAGTAGATATCGCTATTTCTATGGGATGTAACGTTACTTGTCCATATATAGGTAAAAGTTTTGATGATAATTGGAATTTAGATGACCCTACTGGAAAAAGTGATGATGAATTCATCAAAATCATCAAAGAAATAGAGAAGAAAATAAAAAAATTAAATTATTAAATAAAAAGAGCTTATAAGCTCTTTCAGGCTGTTGACAAAGTGGTAGAATTTTTTATTAAATCTACCACTTCTTTTTATTTTTTATGAAAATTGATAAATTTGTACTATTTTCCTTATATGTCTTTCTTTTTTGTTCGGTGAGGTCGTATTTATGAGACCTCTCCTTTTTTTCATTCTCGCCAATTTGCCTAAATTATGGCAGCCAAAAATAATCAACGATTCCTGTTGATTTTTCTTTAGTCCTCTTATTCTCGTAAACCTTAATCCATGCTTTTCTTTGCAGTCTGCATAGACTCTTTCTATTGTCTCTTTTCTTAACGGGTATATGTCCTTCCATTCTGGTGTATATCTGATTTCATCCGCCAATTCTCTATATTCCTCCCATACGTGTCTTGTGATGACCTTCTGGTGATTCTTGCTCTGTGTACACTGCTCTAAGAATGGACATCCTTCACAATCCTTTGGATTTGATTTGTATTCCCTGTATCCTGATTTGTTTGTTGTGGTATATTTCAAGTCCTTATTATTTGGACATATATAAATATCTAGCTTTTCATCATAGACATATTCATATTTCTTGAAGAATCCTTTTTTTGTCATGGGTCTTTTATATGGCAGATAAGGTCTGATTCCATCCTCTATGATTTCTCGACATATTGCAGGTGTTATGAATCCTGCATCCAGACTGATGTTATGTATTGAATCTCCATAGGTATTCAGTAGCTCTCTATACGCATCATGAAAAACAACACTATCGTGCTGATTGCCTGGTGCTACTGTATTATGCAGTACAAATCCATGTCTATCACAGAATGTCAGATTTGTATATGCAAAGCATTTCTGTTTTTCTCCCTTATGGAAGCATCCGCTTTCTGGGTCTGTCTTGCTTACCTTTATGGATTTTGTCCCTTTTCCTTCAATCAGTTCTCCTGTTTCTTCATCATATGCAAGCTCTATATCCTTTGTTTCCTTTAATGCTTTTTTTCCATGTTCTTCTCTATCCTTGTTGATTTCTTCCAGAAGTTCATCATCATAATGTTTCTTGACGATCTCCACGACCTTGTTTTCGTGTTTTCTACTATTGGCGTTGGCTTTTCGATGTGTTCCATCTCCAAATACTGTATCAAGATCCACAAAATCATATGCTATGGCCTCTTCGATGATCCTGTTGAAAATCTCATCAAAAATTTCTGAATCTCCATATCTTCTGATATAGTTCTGTGACCAGGTTGAATAGTTTGGAACCTCATCATCAATGGACAATCCTAAAAACCACCTGTAGGCAAGATTGACCTTGATTTCTTCACATGTTCTTCTCATGGAATGAATACCAAATGTAAAGTTAATAAAAAGCATTTTAAAAAGTACCACCGGATCGATACTTGGTCTTCCAAAAGAACTGTAGAGCGGTCTTACCAATGGATAAATAAATGTCCAGTCAATGGCTTCCTCAAGCTCTCTTACCTTGTGATCTGATGGTACTAATTCATCTATAGTACTCAAAATAAAGCTGTCATTTTTACGATTGTTTAAACATGTCATTGCCATAATATTTTACCTCCAAATACGCACTTACATTATATCATATTTTCATGACATGATGATAAAATAAAAGGTCGTGGAGCCTCAAAGTTTGCGTACTTGGAAAGAAGTCATCCACGACAATAGATATAATACCATATATTCTTTCATTTGAAAACTAAAAGCTGTTGACTTTTTTACTTTGTCAACAGCCTGAAAGAGCTTATAAGCTCTTTTTTTATAAAATCATATTGACCTTATAGTTATTGAAAGGTGTATGTTATAATAAAAGAGATCATATATAACTCTTTTCAAATATAATCATAGACGCTTAAAGACGAAAGGACGATATGCATATGAAAATCAAAGAAGTCGAAAAATTATTACAAATCAATTCTCAAACAATACGCTATTATGAAAAATTAGGCTTTTTAAAGCCAAAAAGAGATGAAAATGGTTATAGAAATTATACACAGGAAGATGTCCAGATATTAAGAAAAATACATTTTTTAAGAGATTTAGATATTCCTCTAGAAATGATTCAAACAATTCTTCTAAATCCAGATCAATTTCAAAATATACTAAATAAACATTTAAAATTTTTACAAGCAAAGATTGAAAATCTAGAAGAAGTTCAACAGAAATGTTTTCATTTAAATCAAAAAAACATTCCCTTGTTAGATGCAATTATTGATGGAGAATTTCAAAATCAGCCTGCTCATTCACATGATGAAATTAAATCAATTATTCATAAAGCATCTGAATTTATAAAGCCCTACCCTGTTGTCACATTAGGAAGAAAAACAACCCCTTTTCAATTTCTAAAAGAAATCATATTCATATTTATTTCTACAACTTTGATCACTATGAGCTTTCTTTTATATTTTATCAATACTCATACAATGACTCATATACATTGGGGTTTATATTTATTGAGTGTTATCCTCCTGACAATTATTTTCATATTCATATTATTTCATGAAAAATACTATGAATTTGGAATTGTTGATTTCTATATATTTGACAGCTATAAAATGAAGGCAAAGAGTATAAAAGCAGTATTAGAAAACACAACCCATGAAATAGCCAGACATTATTTATACAAAGATATTTGCAATGTTAAAATCCATGTTGAAAAAAAGATTGGTGGCATTGGTTTTGGACCTGTGACATATTATAATATTATCTATCAATTTCATATGCGAGATGGGAATCATTTTCAAATAAATAGTTCCTTATATCAGGAAACATCGCAGGATAGAAAATCTGTTTATGAGATATTAGATTATCATCATGTTAAAATTATTGATGAACAGAATTTAAAACAGTTCTTTTTACAAAAAAATCTATCTATTTATGAATATTTAGAAAAAAGATGCACATGATTGCATCTTTTTGACTCTTATATATCTTCAAAATATTTTGTCATGACATCATCTTTGTATTTAAAAAAGTATTTTTCTACACCTTTTACGAAAAAGTCACGACGTTTCTCCACTTGCTGATCATCTTCCTCTTTCCATACCTTCGCTATAAGTTCATGATGACGATAAAATATCTGGCATAATTCCAACACTTGATATTGGGTTTTATAAAGCTGATACAGTTCTATAATTCTTTGATCTAACAATTGATTATATTGTCCTTTTTTTGAAATACCTTGAATATGAAAAAGAGTATCCTGACATTGATGTTTTTGATAATAATGACATGGTTTACATATATCATCCCCTTCTATTGTCAGTTGGCAAAGCAAATAAGGATTTTTTATAATAGCATTAGCAATAGCATAAAAATCATGTCCCATCTTTTGGTCAGGAACAAATTCTTCAATTCCTGTACCATATAATTTAAAAATATCCATAAAATGATGGGGTTTTATGATAACTGTTTTCATATCAATCCCTCCTCTTTTTATTATCCATATTTTTCATGTCTATTTATTAATATTTTCTTAATTTTTTATGTTATAATGCTTATATATCAAATAAAGGGGAATCAATTCATGGCTATAAAAATGATTGCGGTAGATATGGATGGAACGTTTTTAGATGAAAATTCATCTTATAATCAAAAACGTTTTGATCACATTTATCAAATATTAAAAGATAGAGGCATTCGCTTTGTGGTAGCAAGTGGTAATCCATACAAGAAACTTCAAAACTGTTTTCCTCATATTCAAAATGAATTAACTTATATTGCTGAAAATGGAGGTTACATTATCAGTGAAGGTAAAGAGCTATATTTTGCACATATATCCTCTCAGGATAGTCAACTGATTATTGATACACTTCAAACAATGCCTGATGTTTTATGCTGGGTATGTACAAAAAATCAATCTTACACATTAGAATCATTACCTGAACATTATTATCAAATGTTTCTTCCCTATTTTCCTCATGTGAAAAAAGTTCAAAACTTTTCACTCATTAAAGAACCTATTGTGAAATTTGCGCTTTACTTACCTCAACAAAATACAACTCAACGTATTCATGATTTGACTCAAATTGCCAGTCAAAATATCAGAATTGTTGATAGCGGACATGCCTGTATTGATATTATTCCTCGTTTTGTCAGCAAAGGCATGGCAATTCAATTGTTAATGAAAGAGTTTCATATTTCACCTGATGAAGTTATGGCTTTTGGTGATGCTGACAATGATCGAGAGATGTTATCAACAGTTAAATATGGCTATGTGATGGCAAATGCAAAAGATGAAATGAAAAAAGATTTTCAATGGATGGCACCAGGATTTAATGATGAAGGTGTTTTAGAAGTCATTGATTATTATTTACAAAACAATTCATTCTTCAATTTATGATAGTTTTTTATCAAAAATATTGATAAATAGAACTTTTTTTAAAAAATTATTTTCTACTTTAGCAAAATATATGATTTTATCCATTTCTCCCTCTATAATAAAGATAAAGGGGGATTTTTTATGGATGAATTTTTAAGAGATATTCACACAATGCTTTTTAAGCAATGGATTTTAATTCAAGATCAAAGTCAATGTCAAATCTATCTTGATGATAAAAATGAAAATATCATAGATATTAAAACCAATTATAGTTTCAGTCAAGTTATTTTTAATCCCTTAAATATTATTGAATTAAGTGTTACCAATACAATGACTCAAAATATTGAGTTTTATCTTCATTTTCAAATGAAAACTATGAAACATGCTACTGAACTTTTTAATGAAATGATGAATAATATTCTACAATTGGTTGATAAACCAAAAATTAAAATATTATTAAGTTGTAGTGGTGGTTTAACAACGTCTTATTTTGCTTCTAAGCTTAATGAAGCAGCTCAAATTTTAGATTATCATTATGAAGTCAGAGCGATTGGATATACTGATTTATTTAATGTAGGCAATGAATATGATGTGATTTTATTAGCCCCACAAATCTCATTCATGCATGCAAAAGTACAGGAAATCTTAAAAGATAAAATTGTCTTAAAAGTACCTCCACAAGTTTTTGCCAAATATGATGTCGCCAAAACTTTACAACTTGTCAGACATGCCTTAGAACATCAAAAGTTACCTCATGATTCTAAAACTGAATCAACTATCAAACCATTACAAGTCATTCCACATCAAAATACAAAGATTCTTGTTTTGTCTCTATTTAGAAACAGTTTACGTGTTCACATTGCCTATCATCTCTATGATGAACAAAATCATATTATCAGCAGCAATGAAATTATTAAATTTAAAATCAGCATGGAAGACATTTATGATGTCATTGATACAATCTTATTACAATATCCACGTATTCAAATCATTGGCATTTCAACACCAGGTATTATCAATAATGGTTTTGTCGCTTCTACAAGTATCATAGGATTAAATAATTTTAACATGTATCAGCTACTCAAGGAGCGCTACCATCAACATATTGTCATTGATAATGATGTCAATACTGCCGCAGTCGGTTATTACGCTTCTCAACAACAATTTTCATCACTGATTTTCTTATTTCAGCCAAATAACCATTTTGGGGGAGCAGGAATTATTGTTAATGGACAACTTGTGAAAGGTCATGCGCATATTGCTGGAGAAGTGCAGTACTTACCACTCAATTATTCTGCCCCACCACAAACACTTGCCAAAACACCTGAAGGCGCTTTAGAGCTTGTATCTAAAACAATTGCAGCTTTATCTTCTGTGATTGGACCAGAAGCTATTATTCTTTCTTGCACTCTTATTCCTGATGTTGATGAGTTAAGAAAGATGATTGCTCAATATATACCTAAAAAGTATCTACCACGTATCATCAAAATAGAAAATATTCAAGAATATATTTTAATTGGTCAATTGATATTATGTTTACAAGAATATAAATAAAAGATAAAAAAAGCTTTTTTTACGATATACATAGAAAACGCTTACAGAAAATGCTATAATATTCTTAACAAATAAAAACAGAAAAGGAGATTATAGCAATGGATTTGAATAAAAAAATAGAAGACATCAGTCATGCAGAGTACAAACTTTTACTAATCATTGGACAGCCTGGAAGTGGAAAATCAAAAGTCATTCGTCAATATAGTGAAGAAACAGGTATTCCTATTCTTGATCTTGATAAAATTTTCTATCATACACCAAGTGAAAAACTTCTACCTGAGATGAAAAACTTTTTAACAACTTACCACCAAAAAGTTTTATTGTTAGATAATAAAAAAATTCTTTATGCAAAAAACAGTCAAATTGATTTATTAGCTTTCCTTAAAGAATTATCAAAAGATATTATTGTTGTTGCAACATGGAATGGAAAAATTGAAGATGGACAGCTCTTCCATTTTCGTAATGACACCTCAGAAGATCTTATTTATTCAACTGATAATAACGATTTCAAATATATCTTATGCTAAAAAGAAGCAGAATTTACTGCTCAATGTCGTCAATTTAATGACATTAAAATAGAGAGAATATTTGATTAAATTCAAAATTCTCCCT